>NZ_JBNCAQ010000005.1:0-249750 GCF_049808595.1 Streptomyces aurantiaciflavus
CCGCGGGGGGTGGTGCGCCCTACCGCCCCCGGGTACACCCGGTGTCACCGCCCCGCGCGGACGCATGTCGGGAGCCGGCCGGAGCGGTACCGGCCCTGGCCCGGAGAGCGGACCGGGGTTTCGGTGTATTACCAGGGCAGGGGCAAAAGCGGGTGCGGAAACGCCTAAGTGGCGTGTACCGGCCGCATATCCACCGTTTTCCAGCGGTAGTAAGCACCTTGGTGGCAGTCTGCTCAACAGCAGATACGCAAAGTGTCAATTACAGGCATGCAGCCGGAGGTGCACGTCCCGTGGCGTCCAATGTCAATCCCACCGTCCGGCGGCGCCGGCTGGGCCAGGAGTTGCGCAAGCTCCGCGAGGACAAGGGCATGACGGCCGAACAGGTCGCCGACCGCCTGCTCGTGTCCCAGTCGAAGATCAGCCGCCTGGAGAACGGCCGGCGCAGCATCAGCCAGCGCGACGTCCGCGATCTGTGCGGGGTCTACGAGGTCGAGGACCAGCGGATCGTCGAGTCGCTGATGCAGATGGCCAAGGACTCCCGGCAGCAGGGCTGGTGGCACGCCTTCGGGGACGTCCCCTACAGCGTCTACATCGGCCTGGAGACGGACGCGGCGAGCCTGCGCGTGTACGACCCGCAGGTCGTGCCCGGCCTGTTGCAGACCCGCCAGTACGCCGAGACGCTGATCTCGGGCGCGTTGCCGGAGACCGCGGCCACCGAGATCGAGAAGCGTGTGCAGGTGCGCATGCGCCGGCAGGAACGAATCAGCGCCGAGGAGAATCCCCTGCGCCTGTGGACGGTGATGGACGAGGCCGCCCTGCGCCGCGTCGTCGGCAACAAGTCCCTGATGCGCGACCAGCTGGAGCACCTCGTCGAGCAGTCCCAACTGCCCCACGTCACCGTGCAGGTGATCCCCTTCGAGATGGGCGCGCACCCGGGCCTGAACGGCCAGTACGCGATCCTCGAGTTCCCCGACGCGTCCGACTCCAGCGTCGTCTACATCGAGGGCGTCACCAGTGACCTCTACCTGGAGAAGCCGAACGACGTCCAGAAGTACAGCGTGATGTACGAGCACCTGCGGGCGCAGGCCCTGAACGTGGACCAGTCCCGTCAGTTCATCGCGGACATCGCCAAGGAATACGCCCGTTAGGCGCTCTGACGGGCTGTCCGGCGGAGAAAGCGCTATACCTTACACCGTCACCCGGCCCAGATGGAAGAGTCACCTGGAATATGCCATCCGGTCGAGTGAATAGTCGCTTCGTAAGCCGATGTTGGCGAGTAGCGTCGATCACGCCATCGAGCAACACCGTTGGCGGAAACCGTGCCGTGGGCTCGCAGTCGTGCCCTGTGTACGGCGACACCACTCATCACACAGGCAATACGGAGCAAACATGGCAATCCGTCTGGGCAGCACGGACACGTGGACCAAGTCCTCCTACTCCACCGGCAACGGCGCGTGCGTCGAGGTCAAGTCGCCGGTCGTGGCGGCCATGGCCGTACGGGACTCCAAGGTCGAGGACGGGCCCGTGCTGGACTTCCCCGCCGACGCGTGGAACCTCTTCGTCGCCTCGGTCAAGGCGTAGGGCGGGGATCTTCCTCGATCCCCGCCCCATGCCTGGGCTGACAACTTCACAAGCACCAGCGAAGGGCCCTCTCGACGAGCTCGCCGTCCTTGCCGAGGGGGCTCGGCTTGTTCCCCGGCGCCACAGGGTCTCGCGGCGCCACGAGGTCACCGCACCGCGCGGCCCGCGGCGCTACGAGGCCGCCCGCACCGGGAAGGCCACGTCGCACACCGGGTCCTGCGGGCCCGCAGCCTCCCAGTCGGCGAAGTAGATCTCCCGGCACGGGCCGTCGTACTCCAGGCCCTCCCGCTTCATCCACGCCTCCACCGCCTCGAACGCGGCCAGGATCTGGGGATGGGCGACCTGTGCCTTGGCGATCCGCGTGTAAGCGAGCCGCCTGGCCGGTTCCACCCGGACCGAGACGTCCCGGCCGCGCCCCCGGCCCTCCACCCACGCCCGCGCGGCCGCCTCGTCGGCGACCGGCACGCACGACTCGGCGGGGCCGTCGCTCTCCATGGACACCTCGGAGTAGTACACGACGAACGGCGCCCCGGTGACGCCTCCGCAGGCCGCCGCGCCCTCCTCCAGCCGGCCCAGGGACGCGCCGATCCAGGCGGGCAGTTCGTCCGCCAGCGTGTGCCGCTTCTCGGTGATCACCACCTGCGCGGGTACGTCCACCGTCTCGACCTCGAACGTTCCGTACAACTCGGAGCTCCTCCCCGACAGTCGTCCACGGAGGAACTCGGCGAGTGTGCGCTGGGCCGCGAGCCGCGCCTCCACGTCCGCCCAGTAGGCGGCGAGCCGGCCGGCGGCCTCGGCGCCGTCCGCCGCGCCGACCACCTCGGCGACCAGCGCGAGCGGCATGTCGAGCTGGCGCAGCATGGCCACGAGCCGTGCCCGTTCCACCTGCCCGGCGCGGTAGTAGCGGTAACCGCTGGCCTCGTCGACGTGCGCCGGGGCCAGCAGCCCCAGCCGGTCGTACAGCCGCAGCGCCTTGGCCGACAGGCGGGCCCGCGCCGCGAACGCGCCGATGGTGAGCAGTTCGTCGTCCCGTACGTGCACGCCGTCATCCTCCGTCACCGGGCGGCCTTCTCCGCCCGGCGACGAGGACGCTCCGCCCTGCCCCAGGGGCAAGGTCAAGCGACGGTCAGCCCAGCCGGGCCTCGATGGCGGCGACGACCTCCGCGGACTCCGGCTCGGTCTGCGGCGAGAACCGCGCGACGACGCTCCCGTCCCGCCCGACGAGGAACTTCTCGAAGTTCCACCGGATGTCGCCGGCGTGGCCCTCGGCGTCCGCGAAGCCGACGAGCCGCTCGTACAGCGGGTGCCGCCCCTCCCCGTTCACCTCGACCTTCTCGGTCAGCGGGAAGGTCACGCCGTACGTCGCCGAGCAGAACTCGGCGATCTCCTCGGCGGTTCCCGGCTCCTGGCCGAGGAACTGGTTGCAGGGCACCCCGAGCACGGTGAACCCCTGCGAGCCGTAGCGCTCCTGGAGCCGCTCCAGGCCCGTGTACTGCGGGGTCAGACCGCACTTGGAGGCCACGTTCACGATCAGGACGGTCTGGCCCACGTACTGCGAGAGGTCCGCGGAACCGCCCTTGAGGGCACCGATCTCGACATGGAGGGGGGAGGAACCGGCATCTGTAGTCATGCCCGGATGCTAGCTCCGCCCGATGACGCCACGGCTTGCGGGGGCTTCCTCCGTTTCCGGGTCCTGCGGGGCCCGCACCAGCACCTCACCCGCCCCCGTCCGTGAGTACAGCACCGACCGCCCGGCCCGCCGCCGCTCCACCAGTCCCGCGTCCAGCAGCACCCGCAGGTGGCGCCCCACCGACCCGAGGCCCTGCCCGGTCAGCGCCACCAGCTGCGTCGTACTGAGCGGGCCCGCGCCGAGCAGCACCAGGACCGCCGCCCGGGCGGGGCCCAGCAGGGCGTTCAGGGCGGCCGGTACGGCCCGGTCCCGATGCTCCCCGGCGAGGGCCCCCGTACAGGGGAAGACGACGGCGTACCGCTCCCGCCCCTCCCACGACAGCCAGCCCGTCCTCGGCGTCACCGGCACGAACAGCAACTCCGCCCCGGAGAGCTCCCGAGGCGGATACTCGTGCGGATTGACCTGAAACCGACTCTCGCCCAGCCACCGGGTCCCCGGCCGCAACGAGTTCAGGACCGCCGCCCAGCCGCCCCGGCTCACCTGCGCGGTCCGCGCGACGACATCCGCCTCCAGGACCCGCCGCCGCCGCTCCCAGTACGGCCGTACGGCGGCCTCCCACACGTACTCCAGCAGCGCCGCCGCCCGCTCGGGCAGGTCGTCGCGGTCCAGGGCGGCGGGCAACTCCCCGGCGAGGGAGATCCGCAGGTGCGCGCGGGCGTCGGCGGCAGGAGCCGCCCGGACCCGGGCGACGCCGTCCGCGAAGCTCTCCCCGTCCCGGGGCGTGGGCGTGAGGAAGTCCGCGATCCAGTTCCGGCCGAGCCCGGCCCGCACGAGCAGCGCGGTCACCGGGTCGCCGGCGACCCGCTCCCGGTACCCGGGCAGATGCGCCCGCAGCCACGCCTCCTCCCCGGGATGCGCGCCCACCCCCGCGTGGAGCAGTTTCAGACTCGCGAAGGCCTCGGCGAACGGCGAGATCACGAACCGGCTCCCCGCCAGCGTGTCGGCGTTCACCTGCCACCAGCCCACACCGGTCACCCCCCTCGTGACGTTTCGCGCTCCCGCGAAACATTAACGACCGCCTCCGGAGCCGCCCGAGACTCCCCGCATGACCGGCTACCGACAGCTCTTCCGCACCCGGCAGTTCACCCCTCTCCTGCTCTCCTCCGCCGCCCACACCGCCGCCCAGACCACCGCGGGCCTCGCCCTCGGCACCCTGGTCTACCGCGCGACGGACTCCCCGCTCCTGTCGGCGGTCAGCATGTTCGGCCCGTCCCTCGCCCAGGTGCTCGGCGCGACCTTCCTCCTCTCGGGCGCCGACCGGCTCCCCCCGCGAACGGCCCTCGCCGGCCTCTCCTTCGCCTTCGCCGCCGCCACGGCCGTCCTCGCCGTCCCCGGCCTCCCGGTCGCCGCCGTCCTCATGGTCGTCCTCGCCCAGGGCCTGGTCGCGGCGCTCGGCGGCGGCGTCCGCTGGGGCCTGCTGAACGAGATCCTGCCCAAGGACGGCTACCTCCCCGGCCGTTCGGTCTTCAACATGATGAGCGGTCTGATGCAGATCACCGGCTACGCCGCCGGAGGCGCCCTCGTCACCGCCCTCTCCCCGCACCGCGTCCTCCTCCTGGCCGCCCTCCTCCACGTCACGGCCGGCGCCCTCGCCCGCCTGTGCCTGACCGCGCGCCCGCCCCGCGCCACCGGCCGCCCCTCGGTCGCGGCGACCTGGCGCACCAACGCCCTGCTGTGGTCCTCCCGCCCCCGCCGCCTGATCTACCTGGGCCTGTGGCTCCCCAACGGGCTGATCGTCGGCTGCGAGGCCCTCTTCGTGCCGTACGACCCCGCCGCCGCAGGCGCCCTGTTCGCGTGCGCGGCGCTGGGCATGCTGGCCGGTGACCTCATGGTCGGCCGGCTGCTCCCGCCCGCCGTACGCACCCGCGCGGCCACCCCGCTCCTGCTGCTCCTGGCCGTCCCGTACGTCCTCTTCGCCCTGCGCCCGGCCCCGCCGCTCGCCGCGCTCTGCGCCGCCGTGGCCTCCGTCGGCTTCGGTGCCGGCCTGATCCAGCAGGAGCGTCTGATGGCCCTCACACCGCCCCGACTCAGCGGCCACGCCCTGGGGCTGCACTCCGCCGGGATGCTCACCCTGCAGGGCGTGAGCGCGGCCCTCGCGGGCACGGTGGCCCAACTCACCTCTCCCGCCACGGCGATGACGGCGATGGCACTGACGTCGATCGCGGTGACGCTGACGCTCGCGTGGGCGCACGGGAGGGATGGGACGTCCCCGGTGGCGGCGACCGGCCCGGACGAGGCGGGGCGAATTCCCCTCGCGGGTGCCTGAGGAGCGAGCAGGATCGCATGCGGGCGGCGCGCGGGGCCTGAACCGGGGAGCGCCTGACCGGGCTGTAGGGGGTGATCTCGGCGTTGGCCGGGTTCTAGGGGGTGGCCTCGGGGTCGGCTGAGTTCTGCGGGGTGATCTCGGGGTCCGCCGGGCTCTGCGGGGTGGCCTCGGGGTCGGCCGGGCTCTGCGGGGTGATCTCGGGGGCCGTGAAGATGTCGGGCACCTTGTTGTCGAGGACGACGCGGGAGAGGAGGGCGGCCAGCCGGTCGCGCTCGCTCCCGCTGAGTCCCGCCGGCAGTGCGTCGATCCGCCGGCAGGTCGCCTCGTGGAACTCGTGGGCCAGCCGGGCCCCCTCGTCGGTGAGCGCGACCCGCACCGCCCGCCCGTCCCGCGGATCGGCCTCGCGCCGCACCAGCCCCCGCTGCACCGTCCGGTCCACCAGCCCCGTCAGGGACGACTTGGCGAGCCCCAGCACCTCCCCGAGCTCACTCATCCCGTACGGCTGCGGCCTCAACGCGCACAGTAACTGCCCCTGCTGAGGGGTGATGCCGTAGGCCCGGCTCGACTCCGCGTACACGCCGTTCACCAAGAACGCCGCCCGCACCAACGCGGTCACGACCCCCAGCTGCTCCCCTGCGGCTTTCCCCATGCGGGCAGCGTAGCGGCGGGGGAGCGGGCCGCAGTCGCGAGTCGGCCGTACGTCCGCTGTGGCCCCGTGGGGCGAACAGGCCTGGTGTACTCGGCGGATGACGTACCTGATCCTGCTGATTCTCCCGGCCGGGCTGATCGCGGCCTTCGCCTTCACCGGCCATGCCCTGGGCAGCCTCGGCCGCGTCGGGCTGCGCCGGGCCGGCCGCACGGTGTGGCTCCGCAGCGTCGCCGCCCTCCTGGCCGCCTTCGCGGCCGTTCTGTACACATGGGGGCTGCTCAACGTCCTCTACGCGGTCATGGAGGCGAGGGAGAACAGCCCCGAGGCGTCACCGGCGCCGCCCTGCCTGTTCCCGGGCCAGGAGGAGCGGGCGGCGAGCGTCGTCGGCTACACCGTGGACTACGTGCCGCTCCGCTTCGTCTGCGAGACGGAGAACGGCGGCGGGTACGCCACGCCGGCCGTTCCCGGCTACGTCAACCCGGCCGTGCTCTCCTTCGCCCTGACCGCCGGCGCGGTGTGCGCCGGGGCGGCCGCGCTCGACGGACGGCGCCCCCGCGGCCGCTGAGTGGAGGTTATGGGCCTCTTTGTGCGGAAAGCTGTACGTCGCTTCCACCGCGCGGTCACCTGAACGCGAGGAACGAGCGGAACTCCGAGGCACGGTTGGGAGGTTGGGGCGCGGGGGTGTCAGGGCGCCGAACTGCGGTGACGGACCGGACAGTCCGGCACAGGTGTGTCCCAACCGCCCTTGGCAATCGACCTGTTGCCGCCGGTGGCCCGTTTACTCCTGCGAAGACCGGCCCCTATGGTTCCTCACCGACAGGACGGGACCCCTGCGGCGCACACCTCGGGGGGACCGCCGACAGGCAACGGGGAGGATCATGAACACCGTACGGAAACGTGCCGGGATGGCCGTGACCGCCTTGGCGACCGCAATGGGTACGGCGCTGGTGATGCCGGCGTCGGCGCAGGCCGCCCCCGCCGGACCGGACGACAGGGGGCCCGTGGAGTTCTCCGTCGTCGACACCGGAACCGGCATCCCACGCGACCGTCCCTTCCAGCTGAAGGACCTCACCGGCTACGGCATCCCGCGGCAGACCACGGAGAAACTCGCCGCGGGCGACGAGGCGGCGGCCGAGGAGACGCCCGCCGCGGCCGACGCCCCTCCGGCCGACCGCTTCGACGTCGTGGCCGAATGGAAGGACAGGGACGGCTGGGACGCGGCCATGCGCAAGGGCTGGTGGAACGGCGGCGGAGGCGGCTTCGGCCTGACCAAGATCGACCAGAAGCACAACCTCAGCCTCGACGCCGTCAAGGCGACCACCATGTACCCGCGGCCCGGCCCGACGGGCAAGGAGCAGATCGGTCCGTCCACGTACAACTACCGCACCGAGGTCCTGCACGTGGAGTGCAGCGGCTGGTGGATCTTCCGCACCTGCCGGGTCACCGAGGTCAAGACGGTGCTCGCGGGCATCGACTACCGCAAACTGGGAGACGGCAAGGCCTTCGGGGCCGTGACCGCCTTCTGTGAGGGCGTGCCCGGCCGCTGCCCCGACTGGGTCCGCAACGCCATCAACATCTGACCGGACGGGCCACGCGCGCGTACAGTCACCCGATGGGCCGGCCGGCTTTCCGCAGGCCGGCCCACCGGCGACCTCAGGGAGATCCGCCATGAGCACTCGGCCGACCCGACCGGCGCGGCGGTGGCCCGCGGCCGAATGGTGGGCGCCCCTGGTCACCGACCTCGCGGCGATCCAGCGGGGGAGCGCGTCCCTCGGCTTCGTCGTACGCCGGATCTCGCTCGCGGAGACGAGCCCGTCCGTGCAGGTGGACTGGCCGGACGGGACCGGCACCGTCCTGCGCCCCGACCCGGAGGCCGGCGTCCCCGCCCTCCTGGACGCACTCGGCGTGGCCGGACCCACGGCACCCCCTCCCCACGACCACGACGCCCTGTACTGGGCCCCCGGCCCCGACGCGTCACCCCTGCTGCGGTACGCCTGGCTCCTGGACCAGCTCGGCACCGCCAGCGACGCCTGGTACGCCTACGCGCCCACCCCCGTCGACTTCCTGGAGATCCGCACGGACGCGACGGAGACGGCCGACATCACCGTCGGCCGCCCCGACCACTCCGACGCGGTACGGGTACGCGTTTCCCTGACCACCCGCACGGAAGCCACGGGCATCGGGTACGCCGTCGTCGAACGCGCCCTCGAGACGGAGAGCACAAGCCCCCTCGCCCAGGAGCCGGTCGCGGGCCTGCCGACCCGGCAGGTGCGTCTGCGGGAGACCTGACCGGCCCGTGCCGCCAGGGGTGCTGTGCACATGACGGTCTGTCGGTCGGCCTCAGATCCAGGTGTCGAGCCACATCCTGGCGCGCCAGTCGGCGTACGGGATCGTCTGCCCGGTGTAGAGCGGGAAGAAGTAGATGAAGTTCCAGGCGATGAGCAGGACGAGCGCACCCACCGCCACCGCACCCCCGACACGGCGTTTCTCGGGCGCCCCCGGCGGCCCCAGCAGCGCGCCCAGCGTCATCGCCACGGCCAGGCACAGGTACGGCACGAAGACGACCGCGTAGAAGGAGAAGATCGTGCGGTCCTGGTACAGGAACCAGGGCAGATAACCGGCGCCCACCCCGCACAGGACGGCGCCGGCGCGCCAGTCGCGGCGCAGCGCCCAGCGGTAGAGCAGATACACCAGTGCGCAGCACGCCGACCACCACAGCAGCGGCGTGCCCAGGGCGAGGACCGTCTGGGAGCAGTCGGCCGCCGTGCGGCAGCCGTCCTGCCCGGGTTTCGGCGACTGGTAGTGGAACAGCACGGGGCGGCCGAGGACCAGCCAACTCCACGGATTCGACTCGTACTTGTGGGGAGTGTGCAGTCCCACGTTGAACTGGTAGACCCCGTACTCGTAGTGCCACAGGCTGCGGAGCGGAGCCGGAATCCACGACCAGGTGCCGCCGCGGCCGTCCGCCCAGTGGCGTCCGTAGCCGTCGTCGGACAGGAACCAGCCGGTCCACGACGCCAGATAGGTCACCACGGCAACAGGGGCGAGGGACAGCACCGACCAGCCGAGGTCCTTGCGCAGCACCGCCCGGTACGGACGGCGCGCCCCGGCCACACGGCGGGAGCCGACGTCCCACAGCACGGTGAGGACCATGAAGAAGACGAGGACGTACAGGCCGCTCCATTTGGTCGAAGCCGCCAGTCCCAGGAAGACGCCGGCGGCGAGCCGCCACGGACGCACTCCCGTCCCGGCACGGTCCCCGGTGTGCCCGTCCGGGCGGGCACGGCCGTCCTCGCCGACCGGTAACGCCGCCGCGAGCCGGGCCCGCGCACTGTCCCGGTCGATCAGCAGACATCCGAACGCCGCCAGGACGAAGAACATGACGACGAGGTCCAGCAGAGCCGAGCGGCTCATCACCACGTGCAGACCGTCCACCGCCATCAGCGCCCCGGCCAGGCACCCCAGCGCCGTCGACCGGAACAGGCGGCGTCCTGTCCGGCACAGCATCAGCACCGACAGCGTGCCCAGGGCCGCCGTCATGAAGCGCCAGCCGAACGGGTCCAGCCCGAACATCCACTCGCCGAGGGCGATCACCCACTTGCCCGTCGGCGGGTGCGCGACGAAGGAGCCGGTGTCGGAGAGCGGGATCACCTGAGGGTCCGCCAGGATCTGCGGGTTGGCGATCTTGGGGTCCGGCCAGGTGCCCTCGTAGCCGAGCCGCAGCAGGGACCAGGCGTCCTTGGCGTAGTAGGTCTCGTCGAAGATGACGGCTCGCGGCCGGCCGAGGTGCCAGAAGCGGATCGCGCCCGCCAGGACGGCAACGAGCACCGGCCCCAGCCAGCCCATCGCCTTCGCGACGCGGTACGCCGTGACCGGGCCGAGGCCCATGAGCACCCACACGCGGGTACCCGGCTCCGGGAAGGACGGAACCAGGCGTTCGCGGACGTCGGTCCCGGGGCTCCCGGCGTATCCGAACAGGCGCAGACGGTCCCGCCGGCCGCCGGATGCCGTCGCCGGACGGGTGCCGTCGAGGACAGGGGAACGCGTCACGCTGCTACTCGTCACCGGACGACCCTAAACGGTGACCTGCGGGGGAGACGGACGGTCCCCCAAGCCCGCCGACAGCGAACTCGGCCGCCGACACGGCTGGTCCGTTACAGCTGGGCTCATGCGGCTGGGCCGATACGGCTGGTCCCGTGCGGCTGGGCCGATACGGCAGTCCCCATACGACTCCGCCGACACGTCCGTCATACGGCGGTGGGGCGCTGGTAAGTGTCGGCCAGCGCGGCGACCGTCTCCGCCATCAGCGCCCGCAGTTCGGTGGGCGCCATCACCTCGGCCTCCGCACCGAGCCGCAGCAGCATGCCGGCGGCGTGGCCGACGGACTCGATCGGGATGACGACCTCGACCCGGCCGTCAGAGCCGGGTGGCCCGGCGCTGTTCCGGGCGGCGCGCGCGACCGCCGGTTCGACGAGGTCCGGCAGTTGTTCCAGGATCCGCGGCGACAGCCGTACCACTGCTTCGCCCTGGTGGCGGCGGGCGTCGAACTCTTCCAGAGAGGACCGCCAGTGTGAGGCCAGGTCGAAATCGTGGGGCCGGTCGAAGCGGTCCTCCAGCACCCGGATCCGGAGGATCTGAGAGACGCGGTAGGTGCGGACGGGGTCCGGCCGGCCCGCCACCAGGTACCAGCGGCCGGACTTGAGCACCAACCCGTAGGGCTCCAGCGTCCGCGTCACCTCCTGGGGAGCCTTCCACCGCCGGTAGCGGATCCGGATGCGGCGCTGCCGCCACACCGCGTCGGTCACGGCCGCCAGGTGCGGGGTGGGATCCGTTTCGGCGTACCAGGCGGAGGTGTCCAGGTGGAATCGCTGCCGTATCGCGGTGGTCCGGTCGCGCAGCTCCTCGGGGAGCGCGGCCGTCAGCTTCAGCTGTGCGGTGGCCAGCACGGAGCCCAGACCGAGATCCGCGGCCGGGCCGGGCAGTCCGGCCAGGAAGAGCGCCTCCGCCTCGTCGTGGGTCAGCCCCGTCAGCCGGGTCCGGTATCCGTCGACCAGCCGGTAACCGCCGTCGTGGCCGGGATCGCCGTAGAGGGGGACGCCGGCCGCGGCGAGCGACTCCATGTCCCGGTACACGGTACGGACGGACACCTCCAGCTCGTCGGCCAACTGCTGGGCGGTCATCCGGCCGCGGGTCTGCAGCAGCAACAGGGCGGACAGCAGCCGACTCGCACGCATGACGGAAGTCTGCCGCAAGCCACTGACAAAGGTTGTCAGGGAAGCCGGGCTAACTTTCCGGCCGGGCCAACGCCCAGCGCAAGCGCACGAGCCACGGGCCACGGCGGATCGCACGGGCCACGGCATCTCGCACGAGACACGGAAAAGGACACACCCGTATGAGGACCTCCTCCGCCGGCGAGCGGTACGGCGACGACACCCGCGAAGGCACGCCGCTACGGTGCCGCTTCCCCGGGCCGGAGATCTCGTCGGCCTCGGCGATCTCGTCGGCCTCGGCCTTCCGCCGCCGTACCGGACAGGTGCCCGCGTGACCGAGGCGCCGGCCGTACACGATGTCTCGGCTCAGTCGGTGGGGCGGCTGACGGTCTGGCAGGGGGCCGCGCTCTATGTGGGCGCGGTCCTCGGCACCGGTGTGATCGCCCTCCCCGCGCTGGCCGCCCGGGCCGCCGGGCCGGCGTCGCTGCTGGCCTGGCTGGGGCTGGTCCTGTTGTCGGTGCCGCTGGCGGTCACGTTCTCGGCGCTGGGCGCCCGGTACCCGGACGGTGGCGGTGTCTCCACCTACGTCCGGCACGCCTTCGGCGCACGGGCGGCGGCGGTGGTCGGCTGGTGCTTCTACTTCGCCGTACCGGCGGGAAGTCCGGCGGCGGGGATGTTCGCCGGCGCGTATGCCGCGACCGCGTTCGGCGGCGGCCGACGCACCGTGGCCCTCACGGCGGCGGCGCTGCTGATCCTCGTCGCGGTGGCCAACTGGTTCGGCCTGACGGTCTCCGGCCGACTGCAACTCGTGCTCGCCGTACTCCTTGTCACGCTGTTGCTGGCCGCTGTGATCGCCGCGCTGCCCCACGCCCACCTGAGGAACCTGCATCCGTTCGCTCCGCACGGCTGGACCGCGATCGGCTCGGCCGCGGCACTGCTGGTGTGGAGCTTCGCGGGCTGGGAAGCCATCACCCACCTGGCCGCCGACTTCCGCCACCCCGCGCGGGACCTGCCCCGAGCCGCCGCCCTGGCGGTCGCCGTCGTCGGCCTGCTCTACCTCGCCGTCGCCGTCGCCGGCGTGCTCGTACTCGGCCCGGCCGCGGGCACCGCCGACGCCCCACTGGCCGAACTGCTCGCCCTCGGCATCGGCGGAACGGTCCAGGTGCTGGCCGCGGCCGCCGCACTGCTGCTCACCCTCGGCACGATGAACGCCTACTTCGCCGGCGCGGCGAGACTGGGCGCCGCGCTCGGCCGGGACGGTGCCCTGCCCGCCTGGCTCGCCCGGGGCAGCGACGCCGGCGAGGTGCCACGACGCAGCCTGGCCGTCGTGACAGGGCTGTCGGGCCTCGCCCTCGCCGCCACCACGGCCGCCGACGTCGGCCCACAGCCGCTGGTGCTGCTCACCACCGGCTCGTTCGTGACCGTGTACGCCCTGGGCACCGCCGCCGCCCTACGCCTCCTGCCACGTGGCGGCCTCCCCCACCGCTGCGCACTCCTCGCACTCGTCGCGGTCACCCTGCTCCTCGTCATGACGGGCTGGTACCTGCTCTGGCCGCTTGTCGTCACGGCGAGCGCACTGGGCTATCTGCGATGGCGGCGTACGGCAGGTGCTCCTGCGTCCTGACCCGGTGGGCGGCGTTGCCGTGGAACGGTTCGGTGTCCGCCCGCGTCGTCCCACTCCGGGGCACGATGGCCGTGTCGCGGAGAGGGGAGACCGGGTGCGTACGGACGGCTTCGCCAAGTGGACAAGGCGGTTCGAGGACGAGCGTGAGCGCAGGCGCGCCCAGGGTGATCCGGACTGGGGGCGGGGCGCGACCCTGCATCCGGCGGTGTGGGCCGGCATCCAGCGCTTCCAGGTCGGCGAGGACGGTGACGGCGCCAACCTCGTCGGCAAGGCGGACCAGGCCGGCGACGCCGACTACGCGCAGGCGGTCCGCCTCTTCGTCGCCGAGGAACAGAACCACGCCCGTCTGCTGGCCCGGCTGCTGGCCGCGGGGGGCATACCGACGTTGCCCGGCCACTGGAGCGACAGTGTCTTCGTACGGCTGCGGCGGTTGATGGGCCTGCGCATGGAACTGCTGGTGCTGATGATCGCGGAAGTGGTGGCGCTGCGTTACTACCGGGCCCTGCGCGACGGCACCGACGACTCGCTCACTTCGGAGGTGGCGGGGCGGATCCTGTCCGACGAGCAGCGCCACGTCCCGTTCCACTGCGAGCGGCTGCACGCCTCCCTGTCGGAGCTGCCCCGCGCCGTGCGCCGCCCGGTGATGGCCCTGTGGCGACTTCTTCTGCTCGTGGTGTCCCTCGTCGTCGCCGCCGACCACGGCCCGGCCCTGCGCCGACTCGGCGTCGGGCGCCTGCGGTTCGTGGCCGATGTCATGACCTCGTCCCACGCGGTGGTCACCGCGGTGCTGACGCCCCGCCCGGACGCATGGACGAGCACGGGCTGACAACGGAACAGCGACGGGCCGAGTCGGTTCGACGTGTGTGGGTCCCCCGCTGACCTGTCGCTCGGCCGGCCGGCCGGCCGAGCCGGCGGGCGCGGCACACCGGGTCGTCCGACGGTGCGCGGCCCGCGGCCCGCGTCGCGCGCCTGCTGCGGCGGCTGTGAAACTCGCTGTCCGGTTGTCGGAGAACGGTGATGGACAGCCGGAGCGGAAAGGACTCTGGGGTTCCGCCCTGGTGGGTGCCGGGCTGTCGTATCTGGCCACGCACCGGGCGCAGGCCAAGGCGCTGTCCGTAGGGCGCGACGGGGGGAGGCGCGCAGCGTTCGACGGCGCGCACGCTTTGCCGGCCTCACCACCCGCAGTCGATGTCGGCTATACCCCCGCCGGTGATCGGATCGGTGCTCGTACCGCTGATCCGCAGAAGACCGCCGTCCCGCCCCCAGTCCAACTCGTACATGCCTGCGCCGACGGGACGGTAACCGTCGTCGACCGTCCAGGATCCCGACTCCCCCAGGGCCAGGCCGGTGTGCCCCACCGCGTACGCCTCACCATTGCCGATCACGAGAAAGGACGTCTCCCGCACCACGGCCGTGCAGCCCCCCGGCCCCGAGGGGCGCAGCACGTGGTACTCCGCGCCCGAGACCAGGTCGTCCACCGCTCCCCATCCGGTGCCGAGCACCGCCATGCCGATCAGCAGACCGGCCCCCAGCCGCCACGTGGCTCGCTTCCGCGGAAGCCTCGAAGCATCCGCGCGGCGGCCCACCCGATCGAGGGCCCACCGGAGAACGAGCGCCATGACAAGGAGAGTCGCGCTCACCCCCCAGCCGGGGACCACCCGCCCCTGCACGACCAGCAGGAGGCTGCTCCAGCTCGCCACGGCGGCGAGTGCCAGACCCCCGATGCCTGCTGCCGCGGAGACGGCGGGCGACAACCTCACGATGTGCTGCGTACGTGCTTCGGTCACGGCGGGTACGACTCTCCGAACGCGCCGACAGTTGCGCTGATGGCGCTGAGAGACCGAAGCACGGCGAGAGCCTCGGGTCCACGGCGGCGACACCCGCGCGGGCTGTGGGCCGCCGTTCCGGCGGATCCGGGGACGGACTCGGCGGTTCCACGCGGTGTTCACCAGCTGATTCGGGCCGCCACCGGCAGGTGGTCGCTGCCGGTGGCCGGCAGCACCCACGAACTCGTCGGCTCCACGCCGCGGAGCAGGATCTGGTCGATCCGTGCCACGGGGAACTTCGCCGGATAGCTGAAGCCGAAGCCGTCCCCGGCCTCGTCCTGGGCCGAGTGCAGCTGAGAGGTGAGGTCGTCGAACGCGCGGTCGTCCATGGTGCCGTTCAGGTCGCCGAGCAGCACCACGCGCTCGTTCGGCTCGGCGGCGACGGCCTCGGCGAGCGCCTTCGCGTTGCGGTCCCGGCTGTCTGTCCAAAAGCCGGTCCCGGGGAGCACGCGGACGGACCCCAGGTGGGCCACGTACACCGCCAGCGAGCCCTGTTCCGTGGCCACTGTGGTGCGCAGCGCCCGGTTGTAGGTCATCTTGACGGCGTCCGGCTTGGTGTCCCCCAGCGGCCCGGCATCCTGCTTGATGTCGACCGGCCCGCTGTCCGACAGCGGCACCTTGCTCCACAGCCCGACCGTGCCCTGCACCGTGTGGTACGGATACGTCTTCGCCAGACCCTGCTCGTACAGCGGCTTCGCCTGCGGGGTGATCTCCTCCAGGGCCAGCACGTCCGCACCGGAGGCGGCCAGATCGCGGGCGGTGCCGGTCGGGTCGGGGTTGTCGGCGCCGACGTTGTGGCTGGCCACGACGAGGTCACCGCCCGGGCGGGACTTGTCCCTGAGCAGCCCGCCGAAGAGGCTCAGCCACACTGTGACCGGCAGCAGCAGCGCGACCACCGCGGAGGCGGAGCGGCGC
This sequence comes from Streptomyces aurantiaciflavus, assembly GCF_049808595.1. Lineage (NCBI taxonomy): Bacteria > Bacillati > Actinomycetota > Actinomycetes > Kitasatosporales > Streptomycetaceae > Streptomyces > Streptomyces aurantiaciflavus. The sequence goes on from NZ_JBNCAQ010000005.1 coordinate 15,762, forward strand.
CGGAGCGCTCCGGCCAGCAGCACCGGGACGAACAGGCCGAACCACGGCAGGAAGGTCTCCACCAGGCTGCCGAGGCCCCCGTAGTCGGTGATCTTCCTGTGCAGCAGCATGAGCAGGCCGAGCAGCAGCGCCAGCGCCGCGAGCACCGGGCCGCGCTTCCAGGGCCCCGGCCGGGAGCCGACGCGGATCGTCCGGCGGATGCGAGCGCGCCAGGTTCCCGAGCCGGTGTCCCGGAGTCCGGCGCTGCCCCGTCCTGTCTCCGCCGTGTCCAGCTGCGTCATCGTCTGTCCTCGCTCACTGCCGGTCACTGCTGCGTCCTCGGGTCCTGGGTGGGGTCGGCACACACGCGCGGACAACCGTCGTCGACTGCTTCGGGACGCGGTTCGTCAGGCCGGGGGACGTTCCGGTTGATCTGGCACAGCCCGTCCCCGGCACCCTGTTCGGACAGCCACGCCGTCGCATCGGAGCGCCCGATGCCGACCGCGTCCCCCGACACACGAGGAGACGTCGCCGCGACGGCCACCCATGGGGCGGCCTCGTCCTCTGACCCGTACGGGGAAACCGCCTCGCGAAGAAGCCGGTCTTGGTACGCAGGCGCACGCCGGCCGCTGTCGACGGAGAACTCGGCACGGTCGCCCGCGGCATCCGTCGCAGCCTGGCGGCGGGCCTTGAGCGTGATCGCGGCTGTGACGACTGTCAGGTCGACGGCAAGAAGCCGGCGCATCCCGCGGCTCGTTGTCCGTGCCGATGCTGGGGTTCGCGTCATGCTGCCAGTCAAGGCAGCGCGGTGTTGCCGGCACGTACGCGGTTTTCGATACGCCGACGACAGGCGCCGACTCGTAGCCTCGGAGCATGCGTGTGCTGATTGTCGAGGACGAACCCTATCTGGCAGAAGCCATCCGCGACGGCCTGCGCCTGGAAGCGATCGCGGCCGACCTCGCAGGTGACGGCGACACCGCTCTGGAACTGCTGAGCATCAACGCCTACGACATCGCCGTCCTCGACCGCGACGTCCCCGGGCCGTCCGGTGACGAGATCGCCAGGCACATCGTCGCCTCCGGCAGCGGCATGCCGATCCTCATGCTCACCGCGGCCGACCGTCTCGACGACAAAGCCTCCGGGTTCGGCCTCGGCGCCGACGACTACCTCACGAAACCCTTCGAGCTCCAAGAACTCGCGCTCAGGCTCAGAGCGCTCGACCGCAGACGCGCCCACAACAGGCCTCCCGTGCGCGAGATCGCGGGACTGCGGCTCGACCCGTTCCGCAGAGAGGTCTACCGGCACGGCCGCTACGTCGCGCTGACCAGGAAGCAGTTCGCCGTGCTCGAAGTCCTCGTCGCGGCCGAGGGCGGTGTCGTCAGCGCCGAAGAACTCCTGGAACGCGCGTGGGACGAGAACGCCGACCCGTTCACCAACGCCGTGCGCATCACCGTCTCGGCACTGCGCAAGCGTCTGGGCGAACCCTGGATCATCACCACCGTGCCAGGCGTCGGCTATCGCATCGACACGCAACCGGAGACCGGACCCGAGGGAGGAGACCGTGGATAGAGCGCCCGGGATGAGCGTTCGCCTCAAACTCACCCTCAGCTATGCCGGATTCCTCATGCTTGCCGGTGCCCTACTGCTCGCGGCGGTGTGGCTGTTTCTCCTGCGCTATGTCCCCGACCGCGCGACGCTCATAAGCCACGACGACAACGCCACGAACGGTGTTTTCCCCGTCCGGTCCGCTCTCCTGGACGTTTTCGCTCCGAGGGCAGCCGCGGTCCTGGCGTTCCTGCTGGTTTTCGGTCTCCTGGGGGGATGGATCCTCGCCGGCCGCATGCTCGCCCCCCTGGCCCGCATCACGGACGCCACACGCACCGCCGCGAACGGATCGCTCTCCCACCGAGTCCGGCTACCGGGCCGCAAGGACGAGTTCCGCGAACTCGCCGACGCCTTCGACACGATGCTCGTACGGCTCGAAGCACACGTCGCCGAGCAGCAGAGATTCGCAGCCAACGCCTCTCACGAGTTGCGCACGCCGCTGGCGGTCTCGAAGGCACTTCTCGACGTGGCCCGCACCGATCCGAACCGCGACACCGGCGAACTCATCGACCGCCTCCATGCCGTCAACACCCGAGCGATCGACCTCACCGAGGCACTGCTCCTGGTCAGCCGCGCTGAGCAGCGGTCCTTCACCCGAGAACGCGTCGACCTGTCCCTCATGGCGGAAGAAGCCACCGAAACACTCCTTTCCCTCGCGGAAAAGCATGGCGTCACCATCGAGACCTGCGGCGAGATCACCCCCACGATCGGATCGCAAGCTCTCCTGCTGCAGCTGACCACGAACCTCGTGCACAACGCGATCGTCCACAACCTGCCTGAACAGGGCACCGTATGGGTCAGAACCAGCGTCCGCGCCAAGTCTGCGGTGCTCACTGTCGAAAACACCGGCGAAAAGCTCACCCCGGAGCTGGCCTCGACACTCACCGAACCATTCCAGCGCGGCACGGAACGCGTGCACACCGACCACGCAGGCGTCGGCCTCGGCCTGGCCATCGTCAAGACCATCGCCCACGCACACGACGGAACGCTCACCCTCACCCCGCGCGCCGCCGGCGGCATCCGCATCACTGTGGAACTGCCCGCCGAGTCCGCCGCGGAGGCCGTCGCCGACGGGTGCGCCGACCGGACAGAGGCGCTGGCGCACGCCCCCTTCCGGCGTCGTTGACGTCAGCTGCGGAGGTCAGAAGCCTTCTGATCCGTAGCTCTGGAGCGATCGGTCATCAGAGGTCATACGGACTGCCGAAAGGGCCCGATGGCCACTGCCCGCCACTGACGGTTGCTGGGGTTGCTGTACCCCGTTGCTGTACAGCAACGGCTACCGGGGCGAGCGTGGTGCGCGATACACCGGGTTCGGCGTGTGCTCTGGCACCCGGCCGGACGTGCCGGTGCGGTGTGGCTTCCTCGCACCGCCAGACGTACGTACAGGCTCTCCGCAAGCCAGGCCCACCGGCGGCTTCGATTGGGCCCTGGGCATGCCGATTCGCGGTCGGTTCAGGGTTTCAGTCCACGGTGAAGAAGTAATCGTAGGGTGCCAGTTGGATGCCGGAGCGGGTCGTCGCGTAGACCGTGAGGTCGTACCAGCCGTCCGAGGCCGGGGTCCAGTCGATGCTCGCGGTGTGGTCGGCGTCCGCGGGGACCGTGACCTCCGGGTCACCGTTGTTGAAGGTGTACGTGTAGCTCACGACATCCTTCACCTTCGGCGTGAACGTGAAGGTGCCCGGGACACCGGCGCCGCCGCCCGAGCCGTTCTCGGGGTAGACGTCAGAAGCGACGGTGGGAGTGGTCTCGTAGTCGCTGCTCCACCAACCCGCGTTGCTGACCCAGCCATTCGCGCTCTTGCTGGTCACCTGGAGGTTCTCGCCGTAGATGCCGTCCAGTGCGAGCTCCACAGTCGCCGTGAAACCGCTTCATTGGGTGCTGTGCACCGTATGACCACCTTCAGGGGCGAGGTTGGTGACGAGCCCGGGAAGGGCGACGTATATGGGGTGCCGGAAGCCTTCCGCGGCTGTTTCCTGTGCGGCTCTCGCATCTGTCCCTGGCCACAGGTGGGTGAGCATGAGGTGGGCAACGCCTGCCTCGTCGGCGTACTGACCGGCCATGCGTGCGGTCAGCAGATACGGTGCGTCGGCGGTCGGTACCTCGTGGATGTACGTGGCTTCTGACAACAGCAGGTCAGCACTTTGAGCGAGGCGCGGGATGTCGGGGCTTGGACCCGTGTCGCCGGTGTAGGCGAGCACGGCTTCCGGTGTGGTCAGTCGGATGCCGGCGTTGGGCACGAAGTGCGGAAGGAGCCAGGTGTCGGTTCTGAACGGGCCGATGTCGAACCGGTCCCCCGGCTGGAACTCGCGAAGGCGGTACGCCCCGGCGAGCATGGTCGGTTTGTCGAGCGCGAGAACGGCGTCGGCGGCGCCGCGGGGCGCGTAGACAGGCAGTGCCGGCGGTGGCGTGTCACTCAGGCCCCGGGCACGCAGGAGAGGGTTGAGGTCAGCGCAGTGGTCGGGGTGCCCGTGGCTGATCAGCACGGCGTCAACGGCGTCGACGGTGATGTGGTCGAGCAGGCGTGGCAGCGTGGCGTACCCGGGGTCGATGAGCAGGCGGAAGCCCGCGTATTCGACGAGGTAGCCGCTGCATGCCTGGATTGCGGTGGGCCACGCTCCACAGCCGCCGAGAACGGTCAGTCGCATGCCAAAGGACAGTAGCTGCCGTGCCGTTGTCGTGAGCAGGCATTTTCCGAGCACGGGAGCGGACGTGATCGAGAGGTAGGTGCCGGAGGCTTTGGGGGGAGCTGTTTCACCTGTGGTGCCGCCTGCTCCCATGCGGCCGCAGGGTGGGGCCGGCGCCGGACGGGGACCGCGAAAACCTCGCGGCGATCATCTTCATGGCCACGACGGGCTGTACCTGGCGGCAGCTGCCGCCCGTCTTCGGCCCGTCGGGGCCGACCGCGCACCCACCCCTTCACCGAGTGGTCCGCCGCCCGGTTCTGGGCGAGCCGCACCATCTCGTCCTCGACGAACTGGGTTCGCGTGGCGAGTTGGCCTGGTCGCGCCGCGCGATCGACTCGGTGAACAAGCGGGCCTCGAGAAGCAGTGATCACGGCCCCGCCGCCTACACCGCGGCTACGAACGCAAGGCCGAACGCTTCCTGGCCTTCACGGCCGTCGTCTGCAGCCTCATCCGCCACCGCAGACTCGCCACATGAGACGACGTCTCAACCGAGATCCACCGATGAGTTCCGCCGACTGGGCCGGTCTACCAGGACGTACGCCATCGAGCCACCGACTGGAGACCCACCATGACCCATCCCGCACACCCCGGCCGCACGCTGTTCGTGAACATCCCCGTGGCAGACCTCGAGCGCAGCAAGGCGTTCTTCGCCAAGCTCGGATTCAGCTTCAACCCGATGTTCACCGACGAGACCGCCGCCTGCATGCTGGTCGGCGAGCACGCCTTCGTCATGCTGCTCACCCGTGAGAAGTTCGCGGAGTTCTCGAAACTGCCGATGGCCGATCCCACCACGCACACGCTGGCGCTGTACTGCTTCAGCGTGTCATCCCGCGACGAGGTCGATACGGTCAGCGCCGCTGCGCTCGCGGCGGGCGGCTCCGAGGCGGACGGCGCCGAGGACTACGGCTTCATGTACTCACGCAGCTTCTTCGACCTCGACGGCCACGGCTGGCAGGTCATGTGGATGGACCCGGCGGCGGCGGAACAGGGCCCCGAGGCGTTCGCGCCCTCCACGCAGGACGCCGGCGCCCCGTCCTGACCCACCACACCGCGTTCCGCAGGTGCGCCATCATGCATGCCGTGCCTGCGATCGCGGTCGGCGCAGCGGCTTTTGGGCTTTCGATCGCAGGGCCACCGTGGGGCCCTGCTCCTCCAGCTGAGGCGCCGTTCATGCCCGCTCAAGTACGCCTGAGCGCATCGTCGTCGATGTCAGCCGTGGATGTCAGGCGACACTGCCTGGTTCGGTTGGGGACGGCGGTAGGCAGCGGGGTCGGTTCCGGGTACCGGGGTCCGGGCCAAGGTCACGTAGCACGTGCGAGGCTCGGCCTACTCGTACATGGTTGCGGCGTCCAAGGCTCGTGCGAGGAAGCGCCAGTCACCATTGGTGGGCAGCTCGCCGTCGGCGTTGCTGTACCACCCGTCCGCGTCGTCGATCCATGCGGCCAGGGCCTCCAGAAACCTGGAGAGCTCTGGGTTCTCCCACGAGTGGCCCTCGTCGGCATGGCGGTGATGCAGGGAACGGACGAAGGACGCCAGGTCCTCTCTGCTGCTGACGTGGTCGGGCGAAGTGGCCATGCGCCGCACCTACTCGGCACGCTGACAGCGGTGGCAGAACAAGCCCACGTTCGACGCACACGCCCGGGAGATGCCCATCTCAGCGGCGGCATGCGCGATCGACCGGTTCTCACAGCGTTCCACGAGGCGGCGGCCGCCCTCGACGGAAGGGGGCGCGTTGCGGTGATGCATGAAACGGTCCTTCTCATCAGGGACACGCAGCGGCGGTCAGGAGGTGCCGGATGTCGATCGGTTCCGCGGGATGAGCAGCCTGGTGACACGAAGTGAGTCCTCCCGTCGCGATCGCCGGGAGGACTCACTTCGTCGCTGAGCAGGTGTCGCTGTTGCAGCCGCTAAACGCTCGCATCCGGCCTGGCAGCGGACGCGGCCGCAACGGCCGTAGCCAGTGGATCGTGGGCTGCGCGGCCAAGGAGGTCGGTGAGGTGGGGTGCGGTACCGTCCAGGAAGCCGTGCCGGATGCCCGTGGCGATCGAGGCGAGCATCGGCGGCTGGAACGGCAGCAGCCCCGGCATCTCCTCAAGGAGCCTGCGCCGGTACTCACCCAGACTGATGGCGCGATACACGACGCCGAGTCGGTCGGCCACCTGCCCCGCCGTGATCGGCGTGCCGACGAGGTCATAGACGCGCCCGCCATGAGGTGCGGGATCCGACGCCACCACCGCCGCGACCTCGGCCAGGTCTTCTCGCGAGACCGCGGCCAAGGCGCCATCCCCGAACGCGGACTCCACACCGTTACTGGCCCACATCAGCAGACCGCCGAAGAGTTCGGCATACAGGCCGTTGCGCAGGATCGTCCACGGCAACCCGCTCGCCCGCACCAGGCGCTCGGTCGCACGGTGAGCCAGAGCGAAACCGAGATGATCGCCGGCAGTGGTCAGGCTCGTGTAGACGACGTGGCCGATACCGTCACGGACGGCGGCGTCCAGGACCGCCGTATGCCGGGCGACGACCTGGTCGTCCTCGGCATAGCCAGCCGAGATGAGCACCAGAGTCGACACGCCGGCGAGGTCAAGGCTCACGTGGTCGTCGAAGTCGAGACGCCGCATCCCCTCGCCCGGCGTGCGGCTGCCGCCCATCGCAACGGCACCACGGGCTTGCAACGCCGCAAGAGTGGCCGAGCCAAGGGCCCCGTTCGCTCCGGTCACCAAAATCATGATCAATCGCAGTCTTCCGCAGTGGTTCTCATCAGTAACTACGCTTGATCCTCGACCGCACACTCTCCGGCCACAAGAAGGCAGTTTGATGTCACTCACGCACACCGCGGTAACCACTACTCCCGCCGAACTCGACCCGTGCGGACGTGAAGACCACCCCGACTGCGGCATCCGCGATGTCCTGGATCGCATCGGGGACAAGTGGTCGGTGCTCGTGATCGTCGAACTCGCCGGTGGGCCGCGCCGCTTCCGTGAACTTCAGCGCGCCATCGACGGCATCTCCCAGCGCATGCTCACCCTCACCGTGCGCAGGCTCGAACGTGACGGCCTCGTGCTACGCACCGTGTACCCGACCGTCCCGGCCCAGGTCGACTACCGCCTGACCGAGACCGGGGCCGGCCTGACCCACTTGGTCAAGGCACTCGCCGACTGGTCCCTCGCACATCGTGCCGTCATCGCCGAAGCGCGGCATGCGTACGACCAGACCCATCCCGACCACGACATCCGCTGACACGAGCAGCTGTCGCCGTATCCCGCATCCCTGGATCTCGGCGTTTGGAAGACCAGTGCGCTGCCCCCTGCCGGCCACGTACGGCCCCGTCCAGAGCCTCCGGGGTTTCCGGCCCGCTGTGTGTTCCCCGTGAGACCCCGCGGCGCACCCGTCAGACGGACACGCAGCGGGCACGGCCGAGGGCTTCAGTGGTCGGCTGCTCAACTCAGTTGACCGGAGGAGCCGCGGTTGCTCTACTGCGATGCCGAACCGGGGAGGACCTGTGGCAGAACTGCCGGAGAGTGTGGATCGCGACATTCTGGAGGGGCGCACCATCCTCGCAGTGAAGACGATTCGTGAGGCACAGGGATGCTCGCTCCGCGAAGCGGTTGATCTTTACCATCAGCGCTACGGAGAGCTTCACCCTGAGCCGGAACCAGCCGAGGAAGCTCCCCGGCCCCGGGTGCTGCGGTTCGAGCGGGACGGCTCTTTGGCTGTGTTTGAGGGACTGCAAGACGGTCAGAAGCCGAAGAGGTGACGGGCCGGGTGGCGGGCCGGGTCTCTGACCTGCGGCCGTGTCATCGATCAACACTGTGACCTGCGACTTAGCCGTCGACGGTTGTCAGCGTCGGTCGCTGTTGAGCGCCCTTTGGACGGCCCCGAGACAGCCCGGAGGGCGCTTGGTGCCGAAAGAGCCCCGCGGTTGCTTCTGACCCGACATCCTTGGCCCATGACTCGCCGTAACGCCACCCAGGATTTCCTGGCGCACAACCAGGCCATGATGCATACGTATTGCTACCAGTTGGCCGCGACGTGGTTCGAGCTGCATCCGGAGGCCACGGCGAGTGATTTGGTGGCGTTCCTGAGGGAGCAGGCGCATGAGGCGCAGACGGTCGCTGCTGAGGTCTATGTGGCCAAGGAAGGCATGACCATGGACGAGGCCATGGAGTTTCAGGTGCGCCACTACGACTACCGAGACATGATGCGTCGAGAGCTGTCCGCGAACGACTGAGGTCGGCGTAGCGACTGCGGCCGGGAGCTGCTTGGGCGCCCCTCCTGAGCCGGCCCTTAAGTCTGTGCCCCCGGCAGGATTCGAACCTGCGACACCCGCTTCAGAAGTTCGATCCGAGCCCGCTCCGGCTGCGTCCGTCGACTGGTGCGACGGCCGGGCAGAGACGTTGGTGTTCCCCCCCGTCCAGCGTCGTTGATGTCAGCCGTGGATGTCAGAAGCCTTCTGAAATGCGGTTGCGGTACTTCGCTGCTGTACCGCAACCGGCGGAGCACAGAGCGACGAGCTCTGCAGGTGGGGTTGTCGGTGGCACGTACTAACGTGCCCGCAGCGTTCCGTCGATGTTTGTACGCCTTGAGGAGCCACGATGCCCGGAGACACACCCGAGCTGCTCGCGAAGGACTTGCACACCCTGATACCGGAGTATGCATGCCTTGCCCGGGAAACCACCCTCCTCAACCCGGAGCCCGGCGACCCTGGCGTGCGGGAGAGCTCGCTGGGAGGCGAGTTGCTGTGGCCCGCGGACGAGCCGTGGCCGTACTGCGCGGAGGAAGACCACTGGACGTTCGGGTCCGACTGGCGCAACCGCACCGAGATTGTCCCGGGCGCGGTGCCGATGGTGCCGATCCTCCAGCTGTTCGCTCGGGATGTGCCGGGGTTGGAGTTCCCGCAGGGGAAGGATCTGCTACAGCTGGTGTGGTGCGCGCTGATACATGAGCAGGATCCCGGGCCGGTGATGCCGCGGCTGTACTGGCGCAACGAGGCGGAGGTCGTGGCTGGAGGGCTTTTGTCCGAGATCCCCGGGGTGAGTGAGGGGGAGTACGACGAGGACAACATGCCGGAACCGTCCACGTTGTCTCCGATGACCGCGGAGGACTTTCCGAGGTGGCTGGATCTGCCCAAGGACATGTGGGAGACCTGGGAACCTCGTCTCCGGTTGCCGACGGGCGGCTCCACGTGGCCACCCGATTCCAACGTCATCGGGACGAAGGTCGGCGGCTGGCCCGCCTGGACGCAGCCTGCCGACTGGCCGAACTGCGAGTGCGGACACCGCATGGAGCACCTTCTGACCATCACCGGCGACATACAGTTGGGCGACTGCGGTGGCGTCTACTTCTTCCACTGCCGCCAGTGCCCCGGCCTCCCGTGGGATTGGCGCTTCGACTGCCACTGACAGCTGAGGTCGGTGGAGTCTCAATGACCGATTCAATCCGCCGACGATCTTGAAAACCGTCGAGGCAGCCATGTCTCCGTGGGTTCAAATCCCACACCCACCGCAGGTGAACGGCCCCTGACCAGGCAACTTAGTCGGGGGCCGCTTCCGTGTCCGCGCACCGTGATCGTCCGGTGCTCCCCCAGGTTCCCTGCTCGATCGGGCACGGGAGGGGCACGCTTCTAGTCGTCGAGCCATGGGCCTCGGGTGATTTGTTTGTGAAGTCGTTCGTCCAGGCAGCTCCAGTGGGCCCAGAGGGACTGCACGCTCTGTTCCCCGGCCCGAGTGATCTCCAACGTGACGCCATCACCGGAGAGGCCGACGTCGGTGGTTCCCATACAGAACGCGCAGCTCACTAGCTCCTCGGTGCTCACCTGGTGAATGTAGCCCGAGGTGTGCAGATCGAGTTCAGTGGAGGGGCAGGAACCGGAGCTGCTACAGGTCACCGACCTGCCGGCCTCCGCCGACCACTCACCCCGACTCCCACCCCGTCTGCTCGGCTCTGCCTGGGGCGATGGCAGGCGGGATGGGAGTTCCCCACCGCCACACCCCACCGGCCAGCACTCGCGTACAGGCGGAACGGCCGGCCGGTCGAGCCGCGGAATGTCTACCGGTCCTTCACGCGGGTCGCGGCCGATGCGGGACTGCGGGTGGTCCGGCTGCACGACGCACGGCACGGGTGCGCACGCTGCTGACGGCGGCAGGCGTCACGCCGCGGGTCATCATGGAGATCCTGGGTCACAGCCAGATCAGCATCACGATGACTGCCTCGCGCTATCGGCTGCTCATCCTCCTGGCGGCGTTCACCACTCTGCGGTTCGGCGAACTCGCCACCCTCCGTCGCCGAGACGTCGACCTGGAGGGCCTGACCGTCAGCGTCCGCCGGTCTCAGGCCGAGTTGCAGGACGGTCGCCTGTTCGACAAAGCCCCGAAGTCCGCTGCTGGCGTCCGTGCCATCTCGTTCCCCGCCGAGCTGCTCGGCGACGTCAGGCGGCACCTGGAACAGTTCGCCGCGCCCGGCCTCCGAGAGGGTGGGGGAGGGGCCTCCGGTCTTGGGGACGGGCAATGGCCTTGCTGCCATGGTCGAAGCTGGCGATGCTGGGCAGATGCCAGGGCAACGCAAGAGAAGGCGTCACCAGCAGGACGAGGTGCAGCGGGCTGCTGCTCGCTTCGCGCCTGAAGCGGGCCGCTGGGAGGTGCTTTTCGAAACCCAGGATGAGTCGGACTGGAACGCTCATATCCGCCGCCTCCGGGCCTCGGGCACCCAGATCGACTGGACGGCCGTGCGGGTGGACAGGCTCTGTGGGCGCCAGACACGATCGACCACGTTTCGGCTGAGCCTCTTCGTACCGAAGGGCGTCCCCCATCCGGACCAGGGCTCCACCGTGTAGTGGCACGCGTGTGGCACGTCCCCGAAAACGGTGAAGGGCCAGCCGGGGAGAAAACCTCTCCTGAGCTGGCCTTTCTTGCTGTGCCCCCGGCAGGATTCGAACCTGCGACACCCGCTTTAGGAGTTCGGTCCGGGTCTGCTCCAGATGGGGTCGGCGCCTGCTTCGACGGTCGGGCAGAGGCGCTGATGTACACCTTCGTCCGCCGTCGTTGATGTCAGTCGTGGATGTCAGAAGCTTTCCGATCCGGCGACTCGATGACGCTGACCGATGGTGGCCGTACCGGTCATGACGCGGCCCTTCGAGGGCACCACCTGGCGGGGCCAGTTGTCGTACTAGGTCCTGTGTGATGTCGTGGTCGACCGTGTTGATCCGGACAGGCGGGAATGCGGATCCGGTAGGAAGACGATCGTGAGGCGCGAGCAACTTGCCGACGAGCAGTGGAGGTTGATCGAACCGTTCCTGCCGTTAGGTGAGTACGGCCCGTACCCAGGGCGGCTGCGGGGTGTGCCACGAACGCCGGCCTCTCTCCTGCCGAGTGGCTCGCGCCCTCCGGAGTACGCACCAGGAGCAGCCCGGTGCGGTGGACGAGCGTGTGAACGCACTGACCGAAGGGCGTTTACTCAGGCTGGAGTTGAGTACGCGTGCTCATAACCGGCGCCCGCTGCGCGGCCAGGATGGGTGCACGGCGCCGACGAGAGCGCCGGTGTGATCCAGCTGAGCCTGTCAGGGGAATTCCTCATGTCGCGTCGTATCGTTTTGTCCGTGGCTGCCGGTGTCGTCGTCCTCGGAGGTGCCGGTGCCTTCGCCCTCGCCTACGCCGGGGACCAGCCTCCGGCGCTGGCGCACAGCACGGCCCGCTACACCGCTCCCGACGGTGACCGCGACGGTTCGTTGACCTTCACCACTGACGTCACGGCGTCCTCCGATGTCAAGAGCGTGAAGGTGCTGGCCTGGCCGGCGAACTCGTCCTTCGCGAAGAAAGGGCTGACTGCCAAGGACATGGCCGCCGCCGAGTCGGCCGTCTGCAAGCCCTCGGGTGGGGACACCGAGCGGTGCACCTATGAGGTCACCGTCACCCGCGCCGATGCCGACGGGTCCCCGCGGGGTCTGTGGCACGTGGCTGTCCTGACCACCGCCGAGGACGGCGACACGACGCTGGACACCAAGGCGGCCGACTTCACCCGGTGATGTGATCCAGACGGGCGGGTGATCGTGCCACGCGTACGGTCGGGGCCACGCCAGGTCGGTCACAGGGGATGGACGACCTTGGTCAACAGGCCGTGGTGCTCGGTTGAGGGTTCGCCGGGGTTCGGTGTTGACCGCTGCCGTCCGGGGCTGTTGGTGTCAGGCGCTGTTGTCAGCCGCCAGGCGCGGACTTGACAGGTTCGGCACGCGCCCTCTCAAGCTGCGCACGATCATCACTCCAGGCGGATCTGGGGCCCGTCTGAACCTCAGCCGACGACAGTCAGCCACGACGGCGGGCGCGCCGACCGATCACGCACGCGTATTGCCTCGCTGCACCCTTACCGGCCTCAGCCACGCTATCGGTCACGTCGACGACAGCAAGCTGCGTCGGCCGAAGCGCGGAGGTGAGACCTTGAGCGATGACCGCTTCGTCCCGAAGCAACTTGGGTGGCGTCCTTGCCTTGGGCTGGTTCGTCTCTCACCTGCCCTGATGGTCCGCAGCTCGCGCTCGTTCGCCGGTGTTCGTGGGCGTAGTCACGCAGTTAGACACTCACCTGTTGCCGCTCCTCCTTTGTGGGAAAACGGCCAGAGCGACAGACCGTCCAGCAGACTGGCGGCTATGGACTGGATCTCACCCGTCTCCGGACTCGTTGGTGCCCTCGTGGGTGCGGGATTGTCATATCTCGGTACACACCGGGCACAGGCTAAGGCACTGGCCGATGCCCGCCTGGCCCGCCTCCAGGCCAAGCAGGACCAAGCCGTGACCACATTGGCCGAGGCCTTTGGCGATCTCCAGAAGCATGTCAGGGAGGTCCCAGGTGAATGGGAGCCGGGGATGGACGCCGGGGGGACTGCCGTTGTCACGGCGTCGCGGCAGGCCTGGGATGAGAAGCTCCAAGACTCCATTGCGCCGGCCCGGTTGGCCATCGGGGTCATTCGGGAGAAGAAGCTACGCCACCGCCTCAACGAGACCATGAACCTACTGGAGGAGTGGGACGGTGGGCTGGTGTACGCCTTCCACGGCCGCTCACGTGCTGGGGTGCTGCGCGGGGTGATTGCCCATGCTGTGGAGTGTGTAGGAGCGTGGCAGCGGGAAGAGGCGCTGCCCGAACCGAACCACGCTTTCCGGGAAGCGCGGGAGTCTATGCAGGCCAAGCGGGACGAGTGGGAGGCCATCGCAGAGGCCCAGGAAGAAGACCGGCTCCGGCGCCGCGCCGAGCGCGACAGTCCAGGCACGCCGCCGCCCCCGGTGGTCGGGTGACGTGAGTTTCCGCGGTCGTAGGTCCCCAGGATGGGCAACGAGCAAAGGCTTCGTACGCTCTCAGCCTGGGAAGCTGCGATCATTTGCGGGCGGTTGGGCGCTGACCTGGACGAACGGCTGTGATGCAGCTTCGTCGGGCCCGGTTGCCTTCACCGTGGTTCCCCGCTGTTCCCCGCCGGATCTGGTGCGCTTGTGGTGCGGCCGTGGGGGTACACCACGGCCGCAACCTTCTGGTCCGTAGCTCTAGCCGGATCGGTCAGTGGATGACGAGGCGTCCGTGATAGCTCTGGCCACCCTCCGCAGCGGCGCCACCTACTGGGTGGGAGATCGGGCACAACCCGCAGGCCAGCATGCCGGAGAGGCTGGGGCATCTGACCGGTGACCAGCGCCTCCGTTAGTGGAGTTACCGGGCGCAGGTGCGTCCGCCAGCCACCTGTATTGACCGTGGCTGACCCCTGTATCTGGCACGGTTGTGGCACGAGCTTCGCTCGTCAGTCGGCGGTCATGCCGGAACCGTGCCGCCGCTGTCACCCCGGCCGCCTTCCCGGCCGCCATGGGGGCCACCGCCTGATGACCGACCTCGCGACACTTCTGGAGGTGGGTGGTCCTGTCGCCGCGCTCGGCGGCAGGGCCGCCTACGCCCGGGCCAATCACCCGGCCCTGTACTGGTCTGCGGTCGGCGGTCCGATATCCACGGTCCGGCTGCTCAGCTCGTACGCATCGGTCATGGAAGCCTGCGGCCTGACCGTGGCTCCCTCCCGGCTGCGGGTCCTCGCGGTCAAGGCCACCACCCGGCGGGAGGTGCGGCCCGTACCGCCCCGGCGGGGCATCATCCGGCCCACCGCGACCGGCTTACGGCTCCGTCTTCGCCTCGCTCCGGGGCAGGAGCCCGCCGACGTCGCGGCCTCGGCCGAACGGCTGCGGCACGCCTGGGGTGTCCACGCAGGACGGCTGGAAAGCCTGGGCCTACCCGGTGTCCGTGGACCTGCTGCTCGTCGCCGCCTGGCGTCGGCTGCGCTCCGGTACCGCAAAGGCGGCGGCCTGGTGCTGGTTCGTCATCGCGCTCGCCGCGTCGCTCGGCGCGAATGTCGCCACCGCCGGCCTTCTCGACCTCGGCGACGTCCCGGCCTGGCTGCGCATCCTCGTCGCGGGCTGGCCCGCTGTGGCTTTCCTCGGCGGAACCCTCCTCGCCCACTCCGCCCCTACGACGGCACTAGACAACGACGTGCACGTGGTCAAGGGCCAGGAGGAAGCGCCGGAATCCACCTCCGAGCCGTCCGCCCAACCCGCTGTCGAGAAGGCGCCCGAACGTCCGGCCGTCGCGGTCCCAACTGCGCTGGTCGACCATGCCCGCAAGGTCGCTGCCGAGCACCACACCCGCACCGGTACATCGATCGACACGCCAACCCTTCGTGCCCGCCTCGGCGTTCCGGCTCCCCTGGCCGAAGCCATCGCCGCCCAGCTTCGAAGGCGGGCCCTGTCGGGAGGCTTTACCGCTTCCGCAACATTCGCCGCGTTCCGACAACGGCCGAAACGATCAGTACCTCGAGGCAGCACGTGGTGATCACGGTGGCCCAGGACTCGCCCAACCACCACCTTCCCCCAGCACACGCGACCCCAAGTACCAACGCGGCCGAACCGAAGGCGGCCAGCCGCCGCGCCCCTTGTGACATGCCGCTCATCTACGCACGTCCGCGCGGCCCAGGCAAGCGAACAAAGGAAAGGAAACCGGCTGTGCCAGCCAATCGCCGCTTCCACAGCGTCACCCGCATCGGCCCCGTCCAGGTCGGCACTTCATACGACGGCCGCGGCCGCGAGAAGCACACTGCTGCCTGCACCGCCCCGCGCTGCGGCTTCCCCGCCGACTACGACAGCCGCGCCGCCGCCGAACTGGCCGCCCGCATCCACCGCTGCCCCATCCGCGGAAAGGACACCGCACCCCGTGACGCTCAACCTCCCCCTTGTCGTCGTCCTGAGCTTCTTCGCCTGGGCGGCGGTCAAGTACCTCGGCGTCCGTACCTGGATCGTCGTCCTGATCGCTCTCTTCGACCGTGAGCTGCTCGACAAGGTCGACCAGGGCGTGCCGTGCCCACCAAGTCGGCCAAGCTCGCGGAGTGGCTGCCGTACTGGCTGGACAACGTCATCAAGCCCCGGCGAAAGCTCAGCACGTTCGACAAGTACGAGGCGCACGTCCGTCTCTACCTGGTGCCCCTCCTCGGTGCCAAGCGACTCGAATCCCTCGGTGTCGCTGACGTCCGCCGGTTCCTCGTCCGCCTGGAAAAGGAGACCACGGCCGCAACCGCCAAGGAATCGCACCGAGTTCTGCGCTCGGCGCTGACCTCCGCCTGCCGCGAAGAACTGATCACGCGCAACGTCGCCAAGCTCGTCGAGCCGCCCCGCACCGACTCCCGCGAGCTGAAGCCGGACCCTCGACGAGACGCTCGACTTCCTCGCAGCCTCCCGCAAGGACCGCTCTACGCGGCCTTTGTCCTCGCCTGTCCTCGCCCTCGCCATGGGCCTCCGCCGGGGAGAGATCGTCGGCCTCCGCTGGTCGGACCTCGACCTCGACGGCCGAGTCCTCTACGTCCGTCAGCAGACGCAGCGCCGCCGTGGCGTCCTCTACGACGACCCCAAGAGCCGCCGTCGTCCAGCCGTCCCCATCCCCGCCCTCTGCATCGCACCCCTGCGCTGGCACCGGATGCGGCAGGCGGCTGCCCGTGCCAAAGCGGGGGAGAAGCGGCAGGACTCCGACTACGTCTTCACCACCCGCACCGGCCGCCCGGTCGAGCCGCGCAACATCTACCGCTCCTTCACCCGCGTCGCCCAGTCCGCCGGCCTCCGCGTGATCCGACTGCACGACGCCCGCCACGGCACAGCCACCCTCCTCACGGCGGCCGGAGTCGCGCCCCGCGTCGTGATGGAAATCCTGGGCCACTCCCAGATCAGCATCACCATGGACGTGTACACGCACGTCGTGCAGGACACCCAGCGCGAAGCCATGAGCCACATGGACCGGCTGCTCAGGAGGCGCCCCGATCGACAGTGACCGCCCTCGTTGATGTCAGCCGTGGATGTCAGAGGCCCGGGGGGGCCCCCCCAAGGGGGGGGGGGGGGGGGCGGGGGGGGGGGCCCCCCCGCGTGGTTTGGTCGCGGGGGTTTCTCCCGCCCCCCCCCCCCCCGCTATTGGGGGGGGGCCCCGGGCCTCTGAGCTGGTGCCCCCGGCAGGATTCGAACCTGCGACACCCGCTTTAGGAGCAAGACAAGATCAGTAATGGGGCGGTCGTCGGCTTGTGGGCCTGACCAGTGGAGACAGTGGCTGTGGAGGCATGGAGGGCGTCGCATGGTCTCTGACCTGCGGGGATCGGATCCCGGTGCGTCCCAGACAGTCCCGGTCCCTCCCAGGGTGTACTAGGCACTACGGTCCCACTTTCGTCCCACACAGTGCCGTCCGGTCCCACTCTGGACTCACCTCGGGCTCACGGGAGGTGGGCGGGGCCGACAGTGGGGGGACGCTGGTTCGAGCCCCAGGTAGAGGCGCGAGGCGCGTTGTGGTGAGCACCGCTCGGCCTTCGCGGGGAGCGCGTGCATCGTCTCTGCGAAACGAATCCCGGGGACTTCGAGGTACGTGTTCAGCAGGGCCCCTATTCTGCGGCCATGTCGGAGGAGACGGCCGTTCAACGGACCACCGCAGCCCTGTTCACGTCACCGCGTACGTTGTCGGAGGCGGCGGCTGCGCTACCGAAGACCTCGGGGCTGTATGCCTGGTGGGCGCCTCCGAGCGTTCTGCCGTTGTTCGCCGGGCCGGAGAACTCCGCGGATCCCGGATGCCGGCTGCTGTATCTCGGCAAGGCCACCCGGCTCCGGACCCGGATCACCTCCAACCACCTGAGGCGCTCCGGGAGTTCCACCCTGCGGCGGACACTGGCGGGGTTGCTGATGACCACCGAGGGCTACCGGACGACGTGGACCGACCGGGTGGTTCTCGTGCCGGAGGACGAGGAGCGGCTCACCAGGTGGATGCACGAGCACCTCGCGCTTACCTGGGTCGAGCACTCCGATCCGCTCTCGGTGGAGGGGGAGTTGATCTCCCAGTTGGGTCCGCCGTTGAACGTCGACGGTGCGGGGCAGGGTGCAGCTCTCGAGGCGGTCAAGGAAGCGCGGGCGCGGTATTACGGGAGTGCTGGTCCTCGGCCTGCCGAGTAGGTCCGTACATCCTGCATCCGTTTTATCCGATAGGTCGGAAAGTGTCTGTGGTACTGATCCGGTCATTTTCCGGGGACGCACAGCGCCGGTGCGGCGCTCGCTGTGGGACCCCTGGTGCAGTATTCGCGCAGCGTGATGGCAGCAGATGAGGAGTCAAGGTGGCCGAGCTTGATGAGTTCTTCCGTGACCCGCTCCCGGATCGTGACTCGTTCGTCCTGGGGCAGGCCATTCCGTTTAATCCCGATCAGTGGATCACCAGGCTGCCAAGCGGTGAGTGGTGGCCCAAACGCTTGGCTGGCCTCCCCCGTGTGGGGCGCTGGCCGACCGTGGACCGGCGGACGGTGTTCCAGGTGGCCGAGCAGGCCGACACGCCGGAGGGCAGACGAGATCTGCTCATCGCCGCCCTCGTGTGGGGCAGCGGTACCAAGGCTCGGGAGGTCGCCCGCCGCGTGCGGATCTTCCACGAGAACGATCTCGACTGGCTGGACGAGCGGATCTGTGCGGCCAAAGCTGAGGTTGATCGCGGAGACCCTGTCGCCGCCTACCTGGTGCTGAACGACCGGGATGCCCGGGTGAAGTACTTCGGCCCGGCGTTCTTCAGCAAGCTCCTGTACTTCGCCACCGCTGATCGTCCTGCCGGCGAGCTTTGGCCCCTGATCATCGACAGCAACGTCGCGTTGGCCCTCAATGAGCTGTCGGATCAGGAGTGGGAAGCAGACGAGCGCTGGGATTCCAAGAAGTACGCGAGCTATCTCGAGCTGGCCCACTCGTGGGCCGAACGGTGGGGGACTGCGCCAGACGTGGTGGAGCGGATGCTCTTCACCCGGGGGAAGCAGCTCCAGCGCGCCGCCCGGTAGCGCTGCGGGGCGACTGCTACCAGCCAGCTCGGATCACGGTCTCGTCGGTGGAGTCTGATGGCCGAGGGCCTGGGCGTCGGGAGCGGCCGGGGTGACGTAGCCGGGGCAGCCGCAGTGCTCATAGCAGCGCGAGTCCTCGGGAGCCGTGGGTGGGACGCTCTGGCGGACGCCGCGGGCGTGACCGCAGCCGGGCCGGGCGCAGCGGGGATGGTGCTGGTTGTCGTGGCGGTGGGCAGAGAGGCCGGCCTGGCGGATTGTCTGGCCGGTGCCGCGAGTGGGTTCGGTGTCGGCGTAGCAGCCGGCCCAGCCACAGTCGTGGGTGAAGTGGAAGGTACCTGCGAAGGCGAGGGTGCCGCAGCGTCCGCAGCGGTACTGCGGGATGCCGTGCTCGTCGGGCGGGATCGGCTCGCCGGTGCAGCAGTCGATCTTCAGGGACTCGCGGTAGGCGGCGTGGCGGGCGGTCCGGGCGTCGCGTTCGGCCTTGCGGGCGGACCTGCGGTCCATGGCGGCCTGCTTCTCCCCGAAGAGATCGAGTTGTGTCATGGCAATGCTCGGATCGGTCGATGTGATGGGGCGCGGGGCGATGCTCGGATCGTCCCGCGCCAAGGGGGCGTTGATCAGTTACTGGTGTTGGTCTCGGCCGACTGCGACTTCTTCTTTGCCTTGGTCTCGTCCGTCCCGGCCGTCTTGGTAGCCGTCGCCGTGGTGCGCTTTGAGCGGGGCGCCGCCGGTTGCTTCTTCGGCTCGGTCTTCTTCGCGGTGGGCTGCGCCTTCTTGGCTGTACGGCGTGGGCTCCTCGCCGGGGCCGTGGACTTCGCGGTGGCCTTCGCCGGCTTGGATGGGTCCGTGGCCTGTGTGGGCTCGCTGCTCTTCGTCGCGTCGGCGGCTGCCGAAGGCTTCTCCGCCGCTGCGGTACGGCGGGACGGCTTCTTCGGGAAGGCGCGCAGCCGTGGGCGTTTGCCGTCGAAGGCCGGCAGGAGCCGGGTGCGGATGTTCCGCGCGGTGGTCGCGGCGGGCGGGTTGTTCGTGAAGCAGACGCCGACGTTGTAGCGGATGCCTGGGGTGAGGTGCTTGAGGCTGTCGGCGTAGGTCTCGGCGTCGGCGTCGTTGTCGAACTCGCGGGGTGGGACGTCGAGCGCCCAGGTCTGGACGGCCGCGCCGCGCCAGATGTGCCGGATGCCGATGCGGCGGCCGTCGGGGTGGATGAGGTACGCGGACAGGCCGGGGTGTGGCTTGCTGTCGGTGTCCACGGTCCACCCGTTGCCGAGCCCCGCCGCGGTCGTGGTGACGAACTCTTCGAAGTCCGCGGGGAAGACACGCTGCTTCTCCGCGGCATCGTCGGTTGTTGTGGGCTTCGTCGGGCTCACAAGGTGTCCTTCCTGGTTAGCGGGTGTGGGCTGGGGCGACGTTCACGCCGCCGCTCCGTCGAGGAGCTGGTTGAAGGCGTGGAGCATCCGGCGGGCCCTGTGCTCGAACAGGGCCTGCTCCACTACCGCGTTGCGGTGCTTGATGACCGCCTCGCGCTCGGCCAGTGCTTTGGAGAGGCCGGCGTCGTCGGTGGCGAGGGTGTTGGCGCACCAGATGACGGTCCTGGGGCCGAGGTCCCAGATGATCGCGTTGACGGCGGCGCAGGCGGTGGCGAGCGGGTCGATGTCGTTGCCGAGCCAGGCGTAGTCGTGCGGGTTGAGGCCGCGGAAGCGCAGCGTCTGGGCGACGGAGCGGAACATGCCGCCGCTGCCGAGGGCCGGTTCGCGGATGGTGGGGCCGTGGTCGTCGTGGACGAGGATCTCGGCCATCAGGTCGGTGACGCAGGGCGGGGTGTGGTACTCGCCGCGCCACTTCTTGTCGCTCTTGTGGCGCAGGCCCGTGAGCAGAGGGCTGAGGACGTCGGCCTCCGACCGCTCGTAGGGGTCGTCGTCGGCGGTGAGGTCGAACAGCCCGTTGTGGATCGCGGTATGGATGACGGCCTGGACGGCGCGCAGCTGGTGTTCGTCGGGGTCCTCCTCCACCCAGTCGTGCAGGGGCCGCGCGACCTCGATGAGGTCGGGGCGGGCCATCCACTGGACCCCCCAGATCTCGCGCAGGAGCGGCGGGAGCTGGGCTGGTTCGAGGGTGATGAGCCAGTCGCTGACGAGCGGCTCCCGGAAGAAGGACAACGCGGCGATGGTGCCCAGGGGGATGTCCATGCGGTTGCCGCCGTAATGGCTGAACCAGGCGGCGATGACGTTCTCCGCGACCTCCCTGGCGAGCCGGTTGGGGTCGCCAGGGAAGGCGTTGCGCTTACGGCGCGAGGCGAGGGCGGAGCGTGGCTTGGGGGGCTTGGAGGCTTCCTGCTCGCGCCGCTTGGCGCGCTCTTCGAGCTTCTGCTCCACCTCGCCGAACAGATCGAACTGCACGGTGCTCACTTCCCCACCGGATCGGTCGTGGCGCCCGGCGACCCGAACGGGTGCGGCGGAGCGCCCGCGGGGGCGGGCACGGGGCCCGCCTGGAGGATCGCCGTGGCCCGCTTGGCGCGATGGATGTAGTAGGCGCGGCCCTCGCTGAGTCGGCGCATCCGTTCCTCGTGCTGGGCGATGAGGCCGCCGTAGCGGTTCAGGGAGTGGGGTGCGCAGTGGTGTTCGTGGGCGCGGCGCAGCTCCGGTGTCCAGGGCTGGGCTAGCCAGTGCCGGGCCAGGACGGAGACGATGGCGGAGGCCCGGCGGGCGGTGCCCTTGGGGACGCGCACGGGGGCGCTGATGATGAGGCGGTATGGGCGGAGGCGCAGGTTGCCGACGTCGATGGCGGTGCGAGTGAAGGACTCGGTGCCGGCGAGGGTTACGCCGAAGAGGACGGGGACCTCGTCCATGTGGAAGCCGAGCGGGCCGGTGCCGTAGGCGACCTGGAGGACCTCGTTCATGGGGTCCTGGTCGGCTTCGGGGTGGTGGTCGGGGTCCCAGCCGAGGGTGAAGGCGCCGATGCCGGCGACGCGGTAGACGGCTTGGCCGGTGTCGAAGTCGGCGAACTCGGTGACCTCGAGGGCCGGTCCGTTGCCGACGGTGAAGGTCAGCACAGGGATGCTCTTTCTCGTGATTCAGGCATGGGTGGGGTAGGGGGCCGGCCGATGTCGTGGGCTCGGCCCCCTGGTGCGGTGGGGGGGGGCTGGGTTATCCGCCGTGTTCGGCGCGCCAGCCGTTGACGTACGCGCCGACCTCTTCGGCGAGGGGGTCGAGGGACATGTCGCCGGGCGGGGCTCCCTCGGCTGTGGTGGTGTCGTAGACGACCTTGGCCGTGCCGTGGGTGTTGTCGATGTGAACGGCCTTCCAGCCGCCGATCTCGGCGCGGTCGTCGTGCCAGGGGAGCGACTGGCGGCCCGTGACCACGATGTACTGCTCGCCGTCGTTCGTGAGCTGGACGGTGATGTTCAGCTCGTTGCCGCACCAGTCCACGCCCACGTCCGTGCAGTGCTGTTCGAGGGCTTCGATGACGTCCGCGTACAGGGCGCGGGCCTTGTCCTCGTCGACGCGGCGGAGGAGCTGGACGGCGCTGAGGTAGTGGAGGGCCATCACTTGCCCTCCGCGGTCTGGTCCGTCTCGGGGGCGTGGTCGCCGCAGACGAGGGAGAGGGGCTCGCCGTCATGCGGGAGGTCGAGCTCGACGTCCTGGGACTTGCGGCACAGCAGGCAGGGCAGGGAGACGGTGCGGACCATGCGCAGGGGGCGGACGGGGGTGCTGGCCGGGAGATGGACCGGTTCGGTGCGGCGGCCGTGGAGGGCCAGGGTGAGCAGGGTGAGCTCGGGGGAGATGACGGTCTTCTTGACGTCGGCCACGGTGAGGGGCGTGTGCGGCGCGTCGGGGAAGGCGAACACGTCGCCGGGGCGCAGTTCGTGCGCGTACACCGGTCTGGTGAAGCTGAGGGTGACCACGGCGTGGTTGCTCATGCTCAGGGATCTCTTTCCGTTGTGGGTGTGGGTGGTTGGCCGCTCGGTGGCGTCTCGCACACGGCACCGGGCGGAGTTCTGGCTACTCGTCGATCACATGCATGGGGCCGTTGATCGGGCCGCGGTCGAGTTCCTCGGCGATGTGCGGGGGAACGCGGGGCACCTGCGTGTCGTGGAGGGCGAGCTCGCCGCTCGCGAAGTCGATGAGCACGGTTCCGTCCGGGTCGACGCGGGTGACGCGGCCGTAGAGGGGTTGCTCGGGGTGCTTGACCCACTCGTGCTCCGTGAGAGGCGGCAGGTGCTCCGGGCATCGGCCTTGGCCGCGCAGCGAGAGGTGGGAGGCCGAAGGGTGCCAGCAGGGCTGTCCGTCGAGGCGAGGGTGGTCGCAGCCTCGGGTGATGTGGCCGTAGCCGTCGCAGCGGATCAGGACGGGGCCCGGCCAGGGCTCACGGGCGCGCACGATGGCGAAGGTGACGGCGCCGTGTGGGCCCTGGTCGTGGTGGGAGACGTACTCGACGGTCAGTCCGATGGTGGTCGGCCAGGTCTTCAGCACGTTCGCCGCGATGGTCTGTGCGTGGGTGGCGGGAACGGACGGCGCCAACGAGCGCCCGGAGGGCATGGGCATGTCATCTCACTTTCCGTGGGTGTGGGTCTGCGGGAGCAGGAGGAACGCCGTGTGCTCGGCCGGGCCGCCGACGCGTGCCAGGTGTCGTGCGCGCAGGTGCGGAAGGACGTGGATCTGTCGGGCGAGCGCCGTGATTCGCCGCTCGGTGTCCTTCGGCCACAGGGGGCGCTCGTCGGCGGCGCGGATCGGTTTGATGACGCCGCTGTCGGCCTCGGAGGTGTCCGCACAGATGACGTCGAGTACGCGGCACGTGTCACCGGCGAAGTCGACCGTGATCAGTTGGGCGTGGTGATGGTGTGCGCGGACGAGCTCGGCGACCCGCACGATCCGGTCGGCCGGCGGGAGGTCGAGCGTCCAGCGCCGGTCCGATCTCGGGTCCGGGCGTACGGCGCTCCAGGCGGCCGAGTGGAGTCCGGCGAGCGCATCGCTCAGGTCGTCGGCGAGCTCCTCCAGGTCCAGCTTGGTGGTGCAGACGTCCCCGCGGGCGTCGAGTACCAGTTCCTCAGTCCCGTCGTGGTGCGTGGTCCACAGGCCGTGGAGCTCGACGGTTCGGTCGTGCGTGGAGTGATCGAATGTGAGGTGGGTCGTCTCCGGGTACGCCTCGGCGATGCGCGCGGTGACGTGGTCGAGGACCGCGATCTCGTACTGGGCCTGGGCCTCGTTCAAGGCGTCGACGGCGAGTCTGCGGTGGCGCAGGGCCGTGGCGACCCGGTTCGCTGCGGTGTCGGTCATGAGAGCTGCGTCCTTCCAGAGGGACTGCGGTCAGTGGTGGGTGGCGTCGGCGGGGGCGGGCTCGCGGTACGGGAAGACCAGCTGCCACAGCTGCCCTTCGTGCTCGGAGGCGACGTCCATGCACGGGGTCAGGTGGCGGCTGCGCAGGTGGGGCAGGGCGTAGAGCTGCGCGAGGAGGTGGGCCAGTTCGTGGGAGACGTCGTGCGGCCACGGGTTGTCTCGGACTCCGGAGAACAACGGGGGCACGGGATGTTGACCCTCTCGCCGCCGCTGAGCGTGATCTGCTCGAAGCCGACGGCGACGCCTCGGTGGGTCGCTTCGAAGCGGCAGATCAGCGACTCGGCGTCGGGGACATGGCGGCGGACGATCGCGGCGACGGCGGCGGCCCGGTCAGCAGGCGGGAGGGTGATCCAGCGGCGGTCGCGGTGCTCGTGGACGGGGTGCGGCTCGACGAGGCCCCAGCGGTAGAGGAAGGCGCCGTTCAGAACGCGGCAGAGGTCGCTGACGAGTTCGTCGATGTCCAGCGGTCCGTCGCGCCAGCTCTGCTCCGGGTCGTCGTGGGGGTCGTAGAGGAGTCGGCAGCTGCCGATCGCGAAGTCCTGGGCGCTCCAGATGCCGTGCAGCCGGACGTCGCCGTCGGCGTCGAAGCTGACCTCCAGGTGCTCGGCGTCGGGGTGGGCCAGACGGACGCGGGCGGCGATGTCGTCGTGAAGGGCGAGGAAGAGGGTCTCGCCAGCCTGGACGTAGGTGGCCGCGAGGTCGTTGAGTGGGATCTGGGTGGGGCGAAGTTGCCGTTCTTTCATGGCGGTTGGCTCCTGATGGCTGGGCAGGATGGTCAGTGCGCGCGGCGCAGGACGATGGCGGTCGCGTTGTCCGGGCCGTTGATGCCGGCCGTGCCGACGAGAAGTTCGGCGGCCTCGTTCGGGTCGTCGCGGAGGAGCGCGGCGGTGATGGTCCGCCCGTCGACGGCCTGGCTGACGCCGTCGGTGCACAGCAGAACCGCGGTGGTGCTGTGCGCGGGCAGGGACGTGGTCACGAACTCGTGGCGTGCGACGGTGCGTGTCACCTTGCGGTCGTAGAGCGGCAGCGCGTCGGACTGCGTGGTGTGACGGCGGATGCGCTCGCCGAGCGAGTGGTCGTATGTGGCGCGCCGCAGCTGCCCGTCGGTGGTGAGGGCGTAGGCGCGGCACAGGCCCGCCCAGGCGAACTGGACATGGCTGTGGGCGGGGTCGAACAGCGCGGTGACGATCGACGCGTCCGCGGCGATGCCGCTGGCGGCGAGCTGGCTGCGTGCCCTGATACAGCCGGTCTCGGGGGTGGCGACGAGCGCCGCACCCACCGCCTCCTCCGCGGCCAGATCGGCCGCGCCGGCCGCGGTCGTGGTGTCGCCGATTCCGTCGGTGACGGCGACGGCGATACGGCCGGTGGCCTGGTCGCCTCCGACGGCGAAGGCGTCCGCTTGAACCTCGCGGCGGCCTTGCCGCTGTGCGCCGCCCACGCGCCAGGGTGTTCGGGACATGACTGGACTGACTCCTTTGCATGAGAGGGGGAACTCAGGGGCCCGCCCGGGGGCAGGCCGCTCGCACCGGCGCGCGACCCCGGGCGGGAACTGCCGCTACGGCACGGGAACCGCAGCGATGTGAGCGGCCGAAGCGGTGAACTCCGAGCAGGAGCCGAAGCGTTCGTGCAGCGTGTGCTCCCTGTCCCACTGGCCACAGCGTGCGCAGGCGGGCTGGGTGTGGCCGGGGGCGGGTCGTGCGACGTAGGCGCCACGCAGGTCGCCATCGGTGAAGACGACGACCCCGGTGACCTCCTCGAGGCTCGCCGCCCCCTTGCCGCGTCCGATGGCTACGCGCAGGGTGTGGCGCAGCAGGGCTCCGGACCAGTCGAAGCCGGGGCTGATGTCGGCGCGCGGGCCTTCGTAGGTGACGCGGTACGCGGGGAACGCCGCCTCGGCGGGGTCGGTGAGGGGGCGGGCCCAGAACTGCAGGGGGCGGTCGTCGGAACACTGCTCGGGCTGCGGTGCGACGGCGGAGACGATGCGCATGATCAGTTCGCCGCCGCCGACGATGCCGGCCTGGCGGGCTGCGTACGCGCACAGTTCCTTGAAGCCGGAGACGCCATGCGTGGCGAGCCACCGGTCGGGAGTCAGCTCCCCTCCGAAGTTCCTGCGGAAGTCGGCGCGGTCGCGGCGCTGGACGGCGGCGATGACGCCGACCGCGCGGTCGATCACGTCGGGGGCGATGCCGTACTTGGCGGCTTCGGCGTGCAGTAACTGCTCGCGGGTGGACTGGTCCACTTCGCTCTCTCCTTCGTGGATGCCGGGCTCCGGTGCTCCCGGGGCCCGTGGCCGGTGTGGGCGTTACGGGAGGGCCGGGGGCCGCTGGTCGAAGTGCTCGGCCGCGGTGCCGTGCAGGACGTTCAGCCGGGCCGACAGGCGCTTGCCGAGCGTGCGGCCGTGCATGTCGATGCCGCTCTCATGGCTGACGGACTCCAGGCGCCATCGGCGGTGGCCGTCGTCGAGCGTGAAGTCGTACAGCTCGCCGGGGCGGGGCCCGCGCAGAGTCAGGACGCGCACGGGCCTGCCGTCCAGGTCGGTACGGACGGTGGGTGGGCCCTGGAGGTGGGCGGCGGCCACTATCGCGGCGATGTTGGACAGGGGGATGTTCATCGGTTTCCTCGCACTCTGGTCAGGGCCTAATAGGTGAACGGAGGGCAGCAATTGTCTGTCACCACACATGTCGGAGCTGGGTGAAAGCGCTCGTTCCGTCAGATGTCGCGGTACAAGTCCGGGCGGCCGGTCGTCTCGCGCAGGGCGCAGACGAGGAGCCGGCCGGCGCCCTCGACGCCGAGGACGTCGGTGGCGAACTGCAGCGGGGTCACCGGGCGGCCGATCGTGTCGCCGTAGGTGCGGGCCAGGGCTTCGCCGATCGCGCGCGCCTGTTCCTTGGCCTGCTCGAACTGCTCGGGTGTGACGCCGCGAGCGGTGAGCCTGGCGGTGAGCGCCTGCTGTTCGCCGGGGGTGAGGTGTCGGAACATCGGTCAAGCCCTTCGGGGTCTGTGGGTGTTGATTGATGGCGTTGATAATATTTTATCAATCATGATCAATTGCCGTCAAGTGTTGTTTACGTGGGTGGTCTGTCGCCGCGGGAGCGATTCCGTCTGAGCGCTTCGCGCGCCGCTCGACGTGGCCCGTCCAGGGCGCCCTGGGCTTCGAGCTCCGCGGCGCGGGCGCGCCGCACCCGGTCTTCCTGGAACCAGCGGCGGTCCCGGCTGCGTGCACGCTCGTCCTTCTCGCGCTTCTCCTGAGCCGCAGCGGCGGCGCGACGGGCGCGCGGACTCGTGCCGCAGCCTCGGCAGTTGACGGCAGGGGAATTCGGATGCGCCGCACAGCCGCCTGACCCGAGGCTGCCGTCACCGTCTGCCGGGGGTAGGGGGTTTCTCTGGTGGTTCTCTGACGGTTCCCCGGCCAGATTGGCCGGTTCCCCTGCCGCATCTGGCCGCTGGTCAGATTGGCCAGTGGCCGTTCTGGCCGCCTGCTTTGCCCGTCTTCCGGCGTGCTTCTGCCCGTCCTTCGTCGCCTTCTGGGCGGGAGCCTGCGAACCGGACGCCGACGAACCCAACGCCGACGAACCCGACGGTGGTGGCGCCTGCGGACGCGGGGCGTGGATCGTGTAGCGGTTGCTGGTGCGCCGCCCGTCGGAGAAGCGGGCGTGCGAGACGATGAACCCCTCCTCCTCCAGCCACTCCAGGTGCCGGCGGACCGTGCGCTCTCCCTGGCTCGTCTTCTCCGCCAAGGTGGCCTGGCCGGGGAAGCAGGACCACGACTCGTCGGCGAAGTCGCACAGGGCCAGCAGCACCAGCTTCGCACCCGGCTTCGGGATGTCCTGCCGGAAGGCCCACGCCATGGCCTCGATGCTCAACTGCCCTCCCTCTCTTCCTTCTTCCAGGCAGCCCGCCAGCGCGAGACGGTGCGGGGCTCCACAGCGAGGCATTCGGCGATCTCCTCCGCGCCCAGGCCCTCGCGGGTCATGAGACGTGCGGCGAGTCTCTGCTCGGCCTCGTTGAGGCTGGGCAGCGGAAGATCTCCGTTGACGACCCGCTCGACCGCGAGGAAGTCGACCCCGGGGACGCCTGTGGCGGTGGTGCTGACGTAGACGCGGCGTGTGGGCTCGCGGGTGGGGTCGATGCCTTTGATGTGGAACGCGGGCGCTGTGGCGTGTGGCTGAGGTGTGTGGGTGGTGGGCACGACCCGCTCACCGCTCGTCGTCGAGGTCGCGGCCGCGGCCGCGGTGAGAGGCGTACGGGTCCTCGGGTGCGGACTCGCGCCCCACCTCCAGGGCCGCTTCACGGGAGAGCGGGGTGTCGCCGAGGCCGAGCGGCTGGCCGTCGCCTTCCAGCACGGCGAGAGCGGGGCCGGGCTGACCGGTGCGCAGGAGCCGGGCCGCCTCGGCGGTCGTCTGCTCCAGGGTGACCGCGAGTGCGCGGGCCCTGTCGCGTTGCGGAATCGCCCGCTCGGCCCTGCCCCGCCAGGCGGCGGCCTCCGCACGCAGCTGGGTGATGACCGGCAGGACCACCTGCAGGACGGTGTCGGCGACGTCCCGGGCGTGGCCGGCGAAGTCCATGCGGGGCCAGGCCGCCGTGAGCCTGTCGGCGAGCCGCTGCCGGATGCGGTCGTCGGGCAGAGGGCGAGGTGGCTGGGCCATGCCGGTGTGCGGTTCGGCCCCGTTGAGGACGGTCGTCAGGTGGAGCATGAGGCCGAGGACGTCGTCGCCCTCGTAGGTGGCGAGCGCGTGCAGCGCCTCGTCGATGCGGGACTGCGCGTCGTCGCGCCTATCGGGCGCAGAGGCGCTCACCAGGTGTTCGAAGGGCATGGCTGTGGACAAGGTGGTCCCCTCCAAGGGTGTTGACTGAACAGTGAGTGCGGGCCGACCCGCACGGGTCGCGAAATTTCGGGCCTCCCCCGCCACGGCTCGTAGACCGAACGAGCCGATCACCCGAAGCGATCAGGAGGTCTCGGGCAGTCGCGTGACACCGATCGTGCGCGAGGTCCGCCCACCGGGCCGCATGGGGATGTCGATGCCGAGGCCCTCGAGGACGCGCATCATCGCTGCGGGGTCGGGCTCGGGCGGCCGCGGGTTGCCGCCGGACCAGGACAGCTTGAAGGCGCCGTAGACGCCGGCGTCGGCGGCGTCCAGCATCTTGCGGGCCTTGGCCTTGCGTTTCTTCGCGGCGCTCTCCACCTCGGCGGCGTCGGCGTAGGCGTGCAGGGCCTCGGTGATGGCCGCGGTGTCCTCGGCGAGGATCGTCTGCGGGGCGCGGTCGTCGGAGAGCTGGTCAAGCTTCCAACAGGTCGTCTTGAACGGGCAGTTATCACAGATGATGGACAGTCCGGGGCCGTCGAGGTCACGCGGCATGGCCTCCGGTTCGGAACTGGCCAGGACGTCCTCGGCCCATGCCAGGGCCTGCTTCGTGACGTCCTCGTCGTACGGGCGCTGGTGGACGACGACCTGCCCGTACTCACGGCCGACGTAGCGCAGCCGTACGACGTCGACGGGCAGCGGTTCGCCGGTCGGGAGGCTGGGGTGTTCCTTGAGGCCGCCGGTGCGGAGTAAGTGCGCGTACAGGTGGACCTGGAACCACTCGGCCTGGCTGGGCCCCTGACGCACGACGACGTCGAGAGCCCGGGTGCTCTTGGTCTTCACGTCCTCCACGACGCCCACGTCACCGGCCGGCTCCGCCGTCGACCCGCGATGCGCGGCCCGCTGGTGGAGGTCGCCCGGAGCCCAGTAGGCATCCGCGTGGCCGAGGATCACGCCGTCGGTGAGCTCCAGCTCGGTGTGGGCGCCGTACTGCTCCCGCAGGACGCGCAGGATGCCCTCGTGCAGCCACGTGCCGAGGATCGCGGCGTGCATGTTGTCGGCGAGGTCGGTCGGCCAGGTGCCATGGACCTCGTAGGCGGCTCGGCGTCGGCACAGGCCGACCGACGACGGGCCGAGAAGTCGCTGGCGGGAGCGGGGTCTGGCGCGGTCGTCGCGGTGCGCGCCCTTCCACAGGTCGGGTACGGGGACGCCGAGCTTGTCGACGACGCTGTCGCTGGTCATGGTGTTCTCGCACTCTGTCGGAAGGTTCTGCTTCACTGCCTGACGGGCAGGAGAGGGCTACTGAGCTGTGGTGGCGTCGGCCTTGCTCGGGGAGGAGCCGCGGGGTGACGCTTTCTTCGCGGCGTTCTTCCGTGACGCCGTCTTCTTCGCCGCGGCCTTGCGGGGAGCCGCCTTCTTGGCCGGGGCGCGACGGCGCGTGGGCGGGGCCTCGGCCGACGGATCGGCGTCGGCGGAAGCGTCGCCACCGGTTTCACCGTCCGGCTGCAGCGTGCCGAGGAGGGCACGAAGCTGTTCGGTACTGGCGTCCTGGTAGGAGACGCCGAAGTCGTCGAAGCACCGCTCGTTGACGGTGTCGAAGACCATGCCCAGCCGGTCGGCCAGTCGCTGAACTTCCCGGCGGGCCTCGTCCAGTTCGGCGTGCGGGTCGGTAGGTGGCGGTGTCTCGTTCTCCCGCGCCGACACGGTGCTCGACGTCTCGTCGCCGTTTCCGGTTTCGAGGACTTCGGCTTCGACCACGTCTCCGGGCGAGGGAGCCTTTCCGGTCGGCTGGGACTTGCCGGGCTGCTCTGTCGTGTCGTTCTTCAGTCGTGCGGCGGCCGTCTGGACGCGCTCGCGGGACTCCGCCGCGTCGGCAGCGTGCATCTCCTCGTCGACATGCAGGCCGGACAGGTCCGCGGGACAGGCCCGGCGCAGGGCGAGGGCCTCCGCGACTTTGCTCAGCTGGCTGGCGGGCATCTGCGGCCACAGGCCACCCAGCTTGTACTCCTGGGCCTCGTAGTCCCACACCTTCGGCGCGTACTCCCGCCAGTGCGCGACGGCTGGGAAGCGGGAGTCGCCACGCCAGACGACGACCCGGCAGGCGGCCGGCGGTTC
This sequence comes from Streptomyces aurantiaciflavus, assembly GCF_049808595.1. NCBI lineage: Bacteria > Bacillati > Actinomycetota > Actinomycetes > Kitasatosporales > Streptomycetaceae > Streptomyces > Streptomyces aurantiaciflavus. Next base: position 46,618 of record NZ_JBNCAQ010000005.1, read on the forward strand.
GTCACGCAGCCACACCGTGTGCTCGCCGCCCTCGGCGTCGTACCAGACGAAGTCCTCGTACGCGATGGACTGGCCGGCACGGTCGGCGGCCCGGCGCGCGATGAGCCGGTAGCCGTCGATGCCGGTCTGGATCGTCCAGCGGATCTCGCCGCGCGACTTGCGTTTGATCATGTAGATCTGCCGGCCGAACGGGTCGAGCCCCGACGCCTTGCAGTAGTGGAAGAAGATCCCCAGCTGCGCCGGACTGGCCTCCGCCAGATCCGGGAACGCAGCGCGCAGCGCGCGTAACTGCTGGTCCTCGAACGCCTTCTGGTCCTCGCGGATCGCGAGCCAGGTGACCGGAGTGTCGGCCACATCCCCTCCATGCATTGTGGTCCCCTTACCTGAACTCCAACTGTCACAACACATGTTGCGACCAATTGAAGTTAATCAAAATCTATTTCACCGAGTCCTGCGCGTCAAGTCTGAACTATCAGTTCTCGCCGGTTGTGCGCAGGCTGCGCAGCTGGAACACGCCCGCCCACTCCGGGTGGAGTGCGCAGAGAAGGCGCGCGTAGCGCGAGGTGAAGTCGTTGTTCAGTCGGAACGGCCTGTCGTGTGAGATCTCTGGTTGCGACCAGCGGAGCTGCTCGAAGAGTGCCTTGACGCCGATGCGTCCGCCGCCGGCCTCTATCCAGCGTGCCGTGAGGTCTTCCAGAGCTTCGAGTACCCAGGGGTGTGTGGCGTGGAAGTCCTCGAAGCGCTCGTCGATGGTGGGCTCGTCGTGAAGGTGGGCGTGGTCTGGTTCTGTCAACTCCAGCGGTAGCTCCGCCTGGTGGTGCGCGCGCATCACTTCCCCGGAAGGTCAATGTCTGTCACAACACATGTGGTCCACTACCTTAAACGTGACGGCATCGAAGTGTGCTGCCTGCGAGACGATTGGCCGGAGACGCGCGAGTGCTGCCGCGCCGCCGTCCTCCCGCGGCGGTCCGCGCGCCAACGTCACCACCCTCCGTATCAGCACCGTTCGCAATCTTGTACGGTGCCAAAGGCATCCGTAACGGCTCTGCGGGGGAATGTTGGATCTTCGGCATCAGACGGCGAACTTCGTCAACGCCTCCTGGTCGATGGTGGGGCTGCGTGACCTGATCTACGAGATGCTGAGCCTGCTGTTCACGGAACTGAGCGAGAACGGTGGCATGGCCGGCGACGGTGAGGCGGGCCGGGCCTTCGCCAAGGTGTACAAGGAAGCCGTCAAGACGGTGTTCGACAAGGCCGGCTTCGCTCACCAGGTCATGGCCAACGGTGCCGGCGCCCTGCTCAAGGCGTCGGAAGAATTCCTGAAGCGAGAGAGTAAGATCGCGGCAGTGCTCCTCGGGCAGAGCCCGCAGGGGCCGGGGATCGGTGCGCAGCCGACCGGCCCCGACTGCAACCCGCGGGCCAGCCACAACGCGGAGGACCTCCCCGAGGTTGTCGGTGAGACCAGCGGCGTCGACCAGTACCTGTTCAACGAGCGCTTCCTCGGGCAGCCGCAGAAACTCCGCACCGTGGCCAAGGCTTGGCGTGCGGCGTCTAAGATTCTCGAGGACGCGTACTGGGACTCCGACACCGCCTGGAAGACCGCGAACCTGGACCAGGTCGGTGAGACCGCGGACGCGGTCGAGGGCTTCTTCGAGAAGTTCGTCGGTAAGAACCCGCCGCCTGGTGAGGTCGGCGAGGACGAGACCCTCATGGCCAACCTCCCCGTGGCCTGCAAGATGATCGCCAACGCCTGTGACGCCTACGCCGATCACATAGAGACCGCCAAGCAGCGGCTGCCCATCGAGGAGACATCCCCCACCAGCGAGTTCCTCTGGCCGTGGGAGCAGCCCAGGTTCGGAGGAGACGGCCACGACGGCGGTCTGCACGAGCTCATCGCGGGAGACATGCGGATCGCGTCTCTGGGCAAGATCCCGGCCGCCCTGGACAGCTCCAAGTCACGCGTCCCCATGCCACAGCCGGACAACGACGGTTTCCTGCCCGGCGTACCCCCGTTCCTGGCTCCACTGATCCGTGTCCCGACCTTGGTCCCGGTCGCCTACCGTCCCGCCAACGGCCCCCGCGTTCAGCCCATTCCGCCCGCCACGCCACCCGACCCGCGCTTTCCACCGCTCACCGCCGGACAGCAGCAGGAGTTCCAGACCTGGCTGAACTCCCTGCGTCAAGGCGACGTCTCGGGTGGCAAGCCGGCCGAGGTCGCCTACCAGTTGCGCGTGGCCGGTTACCCCGAGTACGAGGTCCACATCCCAAAGGGGCACAGCGTGAACAACACGCTGATGGTGGACGGGTTCCGGAACCTCGACGGTATGGCCGTCGAGGCGAAGTACGTCAACAAGCCGAACCAGCGCTGCTACCGCTCCCTCGAGGAACTCCGCGAGAACCACGCGTCAGGAAAGAAGGACTTCCTCTACCGCTCGGACCGCGACGAGCTCAAGAAGTACGCGGCCGCGCTCAATGATCCGCGGAACACGGAGATGCGGGGAGTCGAGACCGTCACCAACAACCAGGAGTCAGTCCAGTACTGGCGCATCATGATGGCCGCCTATGGCGTCAAGGGCACCGCCCGCTACGTCCCCTGACACCGCCACCCGCCGCAGAGGAAGCACCGCACCACGATGGAACCGGAAGAGATCGCCGCACTCCGCACCATGTACATCTTCACCCCGCCGGACGGGCAGAGCTGGGGCCTGACCTACGAGGGCCTGGAAGCCGTGCTGCGTGAGCGGAACCCCGACGAGTTCATCCGTGTCGACGACGGCACCGACGGGCCCATTGGCGGGTCGTCGATGCACTTCGGGATCACCCTGGACGAGGAACAGCTGGAAGGCATGGCCCTGCTGTCCCCCGAAGGCGTGTCCGTCAAGGACTGCACCGCCCAGTCCGCGGCGACGTTCGTCCTCTGGCTCAGGAACAACGTCGTGCCGGCGGGCATGGCCGTCATGTTCAACACGGAGTGGGGTGCGGAGGCCGACCTACCCGACACCCTTGTCCCGGACGCCACCCGCCCGCGCATCACGGCCGCCTTCGTGGCGCACCTCGTGGAGACCGGGGACCTCGACTGAACCCAGTGATCGACAAGGTCGCCCGCTGTCGACCACGTCACTTCAAGGCGGCGTGACCGGGCGGCACGGCAGCAGGCCGTCCTACCGCTTGGGCCGCACGGTCATGGAGAACCCGGATTTCAGGAGTTCGGCAGCGAACGCGGCCACGTCCTCCACGGTGTGCTCACCTGGCGTGAAGGTGCGTGCCTCCGGAATCGGCGGGGGAGTCGGCCTCGGCTCCGCGGAGGGCTTCCGGCCGCGGGGTTTGATCTGCTCGCGCTCGCCCGCCCGGATCCGGTCGATGCCCTCCCGGACGGTGGCCCGTCCACGCTGCTCGGCATCCTCGAGCACGGTGTCCAGCAGCCACAGGGGCGAGCCGGAGATCATGGCGTCCTCGGCCGCGAAGCTCCTGCGGACCCGCCACTGGTAGACGTCCATGTACTTCTTGCCGAAGATCCAGGGAATTTCCTTCAGGCCGACGATGTCCGGCAGTTCCGCCGCGTCGTCGACCACGTACCCACCGTCGATGCCGGCTTCGTACTCCTTCAGTCGCTCCGGCAGGTAGTCACGCGTCCCGTCCTCGGCGAGACCGAGCACGGTCGGCAGCAGCCAGTACGGGTTCCCGGAGATGACAACGTCCGGCTCACCCAGCACGCCACGGGTCTTCCACAGCTGCGAGGTCTGTCGCTCCACGCCGTAGAGGGACGCGATCTCGGCGTGCCCCAGGAGATAGGGGAACCGCTTCTTCGCCACAGTGCTCCCCGGGACCGTTCGACTGCATAAAACTGACTTGATGCGTCAAGCATAGTTGCTGCGCGGACTGGCTGACGACGGACAACGGTCACGCCTGGGCGAAGCTCTGAGGGGTGTCGCTTGTCCGCCGTGGGCCGGCGCCCTAGGCTGGCGGTCTCTTTCCTTTGCGGAACGGCGCCCCGGGATCTGACTCGCACTCTGCCCGGGGCGCTGTCGCGTCCAGCCGGAAATGGGGCACAGCGGTCCCAGGTGAGCTTGGAGCGGGCAGAATGAAGCGCTCAAGGACGCGATGCTAAGGCGGATGTGACGGTGTATCTGACTGAGACTGATCCGCGCTGGGCCGAGCACTCTGGTGAAGAGGGGCACTACAGAGCTCCGGAATGGGGCCCGGAGGACTTGGAGCGCGCCGCGGTGTTCCTGGCTGAACTCGCGCCGCAGGCCCGGCGGCTGTTCGAGTACTTGCTGCGTAACCCTGGTCGGACGATCCACTGCACGGAGCTGGTGGACAAGGCTCTGGACGGGCCGAACGAGGTCGATCCGGCGCGCCGCGTGGCAGGTGTGCTGTCCGGCATGACCAAGGCACATGGCAACAGTGGGCGGCGTTACCCGTTCTACTGGTGGGAGGCCCCTGAGAGTAGCGCGGGCGCAACGTACGCGGTCCGCCCCTCGGTGGCGGCGGTGTTCCTGGCCACTCAGGTCGGGCAGTGACAGCGGGCACCGAGACCTAGTCGCTGACCTCTGTCTCTGGACCGCTCGTGCTCGGGTGCCGTCAGCGGCCGGTCGCTGACCAGACGGCAACGGCCAGGGCGGCGAGGCCGGTGAGTGTGCTGATGGTGGGAAGCGGCCAGCGGGTCCGTTCGAGGGTGGTGACGCGGGCGTCGAGTTCCTCGATCGCCTTGTCGATCTGGTCGGACCGCTGGACCAGGAGCGCGAGTTGGCCGTCGATGCGCGCCAGCCCGACCTCGAGGGCGCGGCGGAGTTCGGCGAGTTCCAAGGCGATCTCTCCGTCGGGCATGGCACCTGCTCCGTAGGTCAGTTGATGGAGGTGGAGGCCGGGTCGCTGCTGGCCGGGAGCCAGGACGCAGTACCGGCGCGACCGAGCAGGGAGCCGACGGCGCCCTTGACGACGGCGAGGCCGGCCGGGATCGCGGCGATGGCCGCCGACTGGAGCGCGGACAGGCTGACGACGTTGGTCGTGCCGGACGCGAGGAGGAGGGCGAGGAACGCCTCGACGTACGTGAGGACGGCGCGCTCGGCGATGTCGGCGAGCAGCTTCGGGGTGCTGGTGATGCTGGCCATGGGGGCGGTTCCTCTCGAGGCGTGGGTCAGGGCTTGGGGACACGGAGCTTGGCCCAGCTGGCCGGGCCCGGGATACCGTCGGCGTCGTCGCCGGAGTAGCCGAGCTTGCGCTGCCACGCGGCGTAGGAGCGGCGGTCGGCCTCGGTCCAGCTCGGGCCTGGGCCCTTGCTGTATCTGCCGCAGCCCTCGCCGACGAGCCGCTTGCCCATCGCGGTGATCAGGGCGGAGCGGCGGCCGGTGCGGAAGTAGTCGGAGCCGGGGAACGGGGCGTACTCCGGTTTGTTCTCCGTCGGCGGCTTGCTGCTCGGAGGCTTTCCGTCGAGGTACTTGGCGACTGCAGCGCGGAAGCCGTCCATCGAGATGCCGGCCGGGTCCGGCTTGCCGGGTTGCCATTCTTTGTGGCCGATCACCGACCGCTCGCTCCAGCCGTGGGCCTGGCACAGGGCCGCGCTGACCTTGTGCATGGCGTCGAGCTGGGCCTCCGGCCAGGTCTGGCCGCCGCCGGTGTTGATGCACTCGAAGCCGTAGAAGTGCGGGTTGCCGTCGGTGTTCGCCTCGTTGTCCGGCGGCAGGGGCTTCTCGGCGATGACGGCCTTGAGGACGCCGTCGTCACCGGAGCCGGCGTGGTTGGCGCGGCCGTAGCCAACGAGATGGACCGTGCCGGAGCGATCGATGACGCCGTGGCACAGCGGGCCGGGGAGGGAGGTGTAGCCGGTCCGACAGAGCTCCACCATGGCGGCCTCGGTGGAGTACGGGCCGGTGTGATGGATCATGACGCCGTGGACAGGGCCCCAGACGCCCTTGTGGTTGCGGTTGTGGGTGCGCCAGTTGCCGTGCTCGACGACGCGGACGCCGGATTTCTTCAGGACGGCGAGGAACTGGTCTGCGGACAGTGGCTGGGCCACGTCGGGACGCTTTCTCCCCCGCGCCTCCGTGAGCGCTGCTCACCAGGAGCCAACTGGCGGTCCCTCGGATTGCGGAGCCTGAGCGATGTCAGTCGAGGGCGGAGGGTCGCCCTGCACATCCATCCTATTCATGAGCACTGGTACCGGGAAGCAAGATCCGTCGACTTGGGTGGCAGACTCCACCAGTCTCCGAAGTGTTCACTTTGCGGAAGACTCAGCAATCCTCGAAAACTGGACCCCAGGTCAGCAAGATGCCGCTGGAGTCCGCGACTCCCTTCCATCGCGATTCTGTTGGCTGGCGCTCGAGGACCAGTACGGGACGGACCTTGTGTGATGTGTCCAAGTGCTGAAGCTGATGGGCATAGTCGAGGATCTGTCCAATGCCCAGGCGGATCTGCTGGTCCTCGTTGGTCTCGCTGAGACTCTTGACCTCTGCGATGAATACTTCGTCGTCACAGGCCCAGCCCGCATCGAACCGAGGGGCGTTGCGCGCATGGCCACGGACCTCGATACCACGTGCGCCAAGGTGGCGGATGAGAGCTGTCAACGTTGCCTCGTGGGCTTTTGTGCCTTCATCGAGGCGACTCAGATCGAGGGTGAGGGGGGTGGAATCGCGCTGGCCCACCGCGTGACGCTGAAGCGGCCCGCCGAGAACGCCATCTCCGGGCTGCGGCAGCACCAGTACCTTTTCGCTGCTGCCTTCGACGCACCGTAGCTCCCGGCATCGGGCTGGGTGTCCTGCGAGCAGGTCAGAGAAGCCGTCAGCGTCGACGACGCACACGTGATATCCGCGGTCTCGTTCCCATGCGGCCCGGACGAGCTTCTTGCTGTACTGCCGACGTGGGTCAGTAACGGCTTGGCTGGCGAGGTCGCCGTGTACGACGAGTGTGATCTTCCTGGAGAAGTCGTTCTTCCAGTCCGCGCCACGAAGTCCGGCGCGCTCCGCGCACCTGTCTCGTGTCGTCCATTCCCCATCAATCAGGACCTTGCCCGTGTAGCAGATCAACTGGTCCCGGAGTGTGCGGACCCAGCCGTCGCACCGGCCACCTCTCATACGCCCTCCCCTCGCCACCAGAGCATGCCGCATCACCACGAGGGGTCACCATGGGGTTGCTATTTGGTGTAGGTGACGCGCAGCTTCGGTGGGTACGTTTGCCCAACCCCTTGCGCGCGTCCGTAATAGGTTTTGTCCGAGTTGTTCGGGTCGAGCGCGATCCCGCGCCAGCTCGTCGAGTCGAACACCGCGGTGATGTCGACCCACTTGCCGACGTTCTTGCCCCAGGTGATCGTCTGCGCCTCGCTGTCGGAGCTGAATGTCGAGGGGCGGGAGGTGTGCTTGTGGGCCTTGATGACCGCCTTGCCGCCGCTGTTGTAGTACCAGTGGTCGAAGTAGAGGTAGACCTCGGCCTTCTGGATGGTGGCGCCGGAGAGGTCGGTGGCGAGGGCGGAGGGGAAGCCGATCAGGCTCGCCTGCGTGCCGTTGGTCGAGCTGTAGTAGCCCTGCAGGCACTTGTTGCCGTAGTAGGAGTTGTACGCGCCGCGGTTGGTGTAAGAGCCGGACCAGGTGGCCGCGTAGGTCTTGGTGTAGGTCTTCTTCGGCAGGGTCGCCGTGCCGCCGCCGGTGTTGTACTGGCCCGTTTCGGGGAGGTACGGGCCCACGTCCTCGATGTACATCAGGCCGGGGTGGTTGGAGCCGCCCAACAGGCGGACGGTCTGGCCGCTGGGGCCGTTCTGGCAGCGGAAGGTGATCAGGAGGCGGTGGAGGCCGGCGCCGAAGGCCGCTCCCGATCGGACGGTTTCCATGTGGATGCGGCTGTAGCCGGCCGTGGGCACGGGGAAGATCGCGGACTGGATCTGTGTGGAGGAGATCGTCGGGGTGCTCGCGCCGCCGTCCTTCAGGGCCAGGACGAGTTCGCCGCCGGCGGCCGAGGGATCGGCGTAGCAGTCCAGAACGACGCGGTACATGCGGCTGGTATCGGCGTCGAACGAGAGCTCGACGTAGCCGTAGTCGGTGGTGCCCGCCGACACGGAGGTGGTTTGGTGGTCGATGGCGACCAGGCCGCGGGCGAAGCCGGACAGGTAGGTCTCGATGGGGTCCCCGGCGATGGTGAGCCGCCCCGCGACCGCGAGGTCCGCGACGCCGGTATTGCCGTCCTGGTCGATGGTGGCGACGGCCGTCCCGTCGTTCGTCAGGGTGAGGTAGTTGGGAGAGCCGGTGGTCAGGGATACGGCCTCGTCACCGGACTCGTCGTACAGGCGAAGCCCCTGGGGTGAGAGTTCGGCGCGTGCTCCGGTGCCCGGGGTGGTGAGGAGCGATCGGCACTCGAGGTTGTCGAAGTAGACCCGGCCGGTGGCGGTGGTGTCGCCGGTGGCGTCGACGCCGACGCGCACGTTGCCCAGGGACGTGCCGGCCGGGATGGTGACGATCTTCGAGACGCGTTGCCAGGTGCCGTCGGTGACCGGGGCTGACACGGTGACGCCGTCGGAGCCGAACCGGGTGCCGGCCTCGTCGTAGAAGCCGAGGTACAGCATGATCTTGCCGCCGGTGAAGTCGGTGGACGTTCTGTAGTCGGCGGCGACCCAGTACCTGTCGCCGGGCAGGACGGGTGAGGAAGCGTGCTGGAGCCATCGGTAGGTGCCCGCTCCCGCTGTGACACGCAGGCACTTGGCGGAGTTCTTGCCGCCGTCCTCGACGGCGAACTCCTCCTTGCCCACGATGTACGAGGCCACCAGGCCGGTCTCGTAGGAGGGATCACCCACCAGGTTGCCGGTCGTGCCGATCGCCAATCGGGACGCCGTCAGGGAGCCGGCGGCGATGTGGCGGGCCGTGAGGGTGTTCGTGGCGATCTCGTCGCCCGTGAGGGACAGCGCTTTGATCTCGCGGGCCGTGAGCGTCTTAGCCACGACCTTTTCCGCGGTCACCGAACCCTCGGCCAAGGCGGTTTCCGTGACGATCCCGTCCAGGACCGACTGGGCGACGACCGGTGCCGGGCCGACCGGGCCGCTCTGGGGGGAGGGGGCGGAGGAGGAGCCGGAGGTGTTGCGGGCGAGCAGGCGGACGTAGAGCGGCTGGTCGGCGGAGATGGTGAGGGTGCCGCCGAGTGGGGACTCGACGGTGCCGCGCAGTGTCGTCGGGCTGGGGGTGAACCCGTCCAGGGCGGAGGCGTGGATCTCGACGCGCGCGAAGTCCAGCGGTGCGGCGACGGCGTCGGCGAAGGTGCCCTCCCAGGTGGCGGCGATGCCGCCGAGCACGGGCACAGCGGTGGGCTGGCTCGGAGTGGGCGGAGGCGGAGCGTTGACGATGTTGACCGCTGTGGTCCCGTCCGGCTGCTGACCGATGACGGCGCGCAGGGAGCCGTTCTCGTCGTACACGTCCAGCGCGCCGTTCTCGAGCGAGGAGTAGGCGAGGCGGGAGGTGCGGGTCTGCTGGGTGAGACGGCGTTCCAGGGCGGCGATGCGGGCCGCAAGCTTCGTGAGGTCGTTAGCCATGGCGGTCAGCTCCCGTAGGTGAAGCGGTCGGCGCGGGCGAGGGTGAGGGTGACGCGTTCGGGGTCGTTGCCCTGGGGCGGGCAGAGGGTCCACGCGGTGATGCGGCACCAGCCGTCGTAGTCCGACCACTGGTCGTGGAGGGACACGCGGACGTCGTCGCCGATCTGCCAGCTGCCGACCGGGGCCGCCGGGTGGTCGAGGACCTGGATCTCTGTGACTTCGCCGAGGATCTGGCGGGCGGTGCGTTCGGTGCGGGCCCGGGCGGCCAGGCGGTCGTTGGCCTTCTCGGTGGGGACTTCGAGGACATGTTCCAGGCGGAGGCGGCCGTTGCGGACCGCGTCGACGGCGCGGCGCCGGCTGCGGCCCTCTCCCGCGCCGAGGGCGATGACGACCCGGGCGTACTCGTCGGCGTCGTAGGCCACCGGGACAGTGGTGGCGACGTTGATGCCCGAGGTGAAGGAGATGTCGGTGCGGCGGGTGCCGAGGCGGGGCCAGCCGAGGCGGATACGGCCGCCGGGGCGGCCTTCGGCGGTCCAGTCGGTGGCCTCGGTCCACTCCGGCCCGCCGTCGACCTTCGTCATGTCGTCGACGACCTCGCCGAGCACCGGGGCTTCCCACCATTCGGTGGCGTACGGCTCGGCCGGGGTGCCGGCCCTGGCCCCGCTGGTGGTGGCGTCCACCGCCACGGCGAGGTCGCCGTCAGGCTGGGACTGGGCGTAGGCCCAGACGTCGCGAATTACCCGGCAGGGATCGGCGTCGGTGTACGGGCCGCGACCGCCCAGGTTGCCGTGGACGTCGTGGCGGCGGTGCAGGTAGCTGCCCCACCCGGCGGCCTCGACGGGGTACGCGGCGCCCTCCGGCTCCGCCCGCCAGACGATGCCGCCCCACAGCAGGGTGCCGTTCCGCTCGGCGGTGAGTAGCGTGTTGCCGGGGTCCAGCTGGGTCGGGAGGAGATGGGCGAAGCGCGGCTCCAGGCGGCCCGAGAAGTCGCCAGTCGCATTGAGAGACAGGCCGAACTCCACCTCGGACAGCGGTAGGTCGGTGGCCAGCGACTCGCCGGTCAGGGCGTCCCAGCTGCGGTAGCGGTACGACGTCGTCATCGCCCGGCCTCACCGCACGCCTTCGGTGAACTCGACGTCCGCGATCAGGGACGTAGCCGTGTCGACGCCCAGATCGCCCGACTCGCTCTTCGACGGCTGGGTGCGGACGTACAGGTCCTGGGTGGTGCCGCGGAGAGCCGCCGAGACGTTGATCGTGTCGGCCAGCACGACGGTGTTGCGGCGGGTGTTCGCGCCCTGGTCGTCGTCGATGGCGACGGCTTGCCCGTAGCTGGTTCCCAGGACCGTCTGCATGTTGGCGAACACGTCGGCCCGGGACAGTCGCAGACCCGCGAGAGTCACCACCAGCTTCGCGGTCACCGCCCAGGTAGGGATCGGCACCTTCCAGCGAGCGGCTGCCGGCCAGTTGTACCACTGGCCGTTCTGCGGGGTGAGACTGCTCAGCGAGCCGGGATACGCGGTGTACAGGGTCCGCTCACGGCGTGGGTTCGCGATCTGCCGCAGGTCCTTGATCATCGAGTCGGTGATGACCGCGGTGTTGGCGGGGATGTCGACGCGGGCGAGCGGGACTGCGGTCATGCCGGAGGGCACGGTGGTCGCTGTGGCCGACACGTTGCTGATCACGTGGAAGTACCCGATCTCGTCGGTCTCCGGATCGCGCGTGCCTTCGTACTCGGGGTCCTCCACCCGAAGGCAGACCAGGTCCGACCGGGCGTTCGCTCCCGTGGGCGCGATGGGGACCACGGCCTCGCCCACGTTGTACTGCGTGTACGAGCCCTGCCCCCATGCCGCACCGCGGATCACCGCCGAGCCGTCCACCACCCGCACGCCGGTGCCGGGCGTGGACAGCTGGCTGACCTTCAGGTCGTCGCCCTCGGTGACACCCTGCGAGCTGCGGGCGAGGTCGCGGACCATCATGCGGAAGGCTCGGGCGGCGTGCGTGCCGCCGTGAGTGAGCAACGGTGGGTTGATCAGGGTCACGTACGTACTCCTCGTGTGGGCTACAGGGCGGCGTAGGCCGCGCGCCAGGTCACGGCCAGTCGTGTGGCGTTGGTGTGGTCGCGGGCGGTCCACCAGATCTCCGTGGTGCCGGGCGGGATGACGAAGGTGTCCAGCCGCGACGCGGGGGAGAGCGCGGGGGAGAGGTTGCCGGTGCCGTTGCGGAGGATCCAACGGGTGCCGGGCCGGGTCTCGATGTCGACGTGCTCGCCGCTCCGCAGCGCGACGGACAGCTCGATGACGTCGCCCGACTCGACGTGACGGATGCGCGGGTTGACGCACGGGCCGGTGATACGGAGCGAAGGCCAGGCGGGGAGGTCGCCGTCGTTGCGTACCCATCCGCGGCGTTCGTCGGGGATGGCGACGCCGGTTGTCAGCGGGGCGACGAGCGGGGCGCGGAAGCCGCCCAGGCCGTCGGCGGACAGGGCGAGGGTGAGCGCGGAGGCGTCGTCGGCGTGGAAACGCGGGTCGAGTGCCGCGAACTCCAGGTCGAGCGGGATCCAGCCGTGCAGCATTTTCGCGGTGCTCGTGGCCTCCACCCGGCGCAGACGGCCGTAGAGGCGGCGCGTCGTACGGCCCGGAAAGCGCAGGCGCAGCACGGACTGGGCGCCGGTGCCCGTCCGGACGGCGGGATCGTCGGCGGCGCGGTGGAGCCGGCCCAGCACGTCGAGAGCGGCCGCTGGGTTGCCGGCGGTGCGGATGCCCGCCTCGATACGGATTGTCCGTACGCTGTAGAGGTCGACGCCGGGGAACGCGCCATCCCCGACTGGATTATCCACATCCTGTGTACGAAGTTCGGGGATGCCGAGACCTTCGACTTCGCTCACCAGGACGTCGGTTCCGGCACCGATGAGGACCCCGGCGATCTCGATCTGCCACTCGGCGAGTTCCGCCGTCAAAGCCTGGCTCCCCTCTGCGCGTTGCGGAGGCGGCGCATGACCTCGGCGCCGATCTGCTGTGGAGTGGCCTGAGCCGACGACACGGTGACCGGCATGGTGCCGATCAGCGGCTGCCGCTCCCGTACGACGACGACCTGAACGGATCCGGCCGGGCGGGCGTCAACCGTGTGGACTGGGCCGAAAGGCCCTGCCTCCGGGGTGAGTTGGAGACCGAAGCGCCGCGCCACGTCGGCGAGTACCGCCGTCGCCGCGGTGCGCTTGGCGGAGGCGAGTGGGATGAACGCCTCCCCACCCGTACTCGCCTCCGCGAACTTGATCAGGGCGGTGGGCGAGGAGTAGACGCCGGGCTCCCAGACGCCACCGTTCGCGTAGGCCAGTCCCCTGGTCGCCTTGGCCAGGTCGTCGAGGAACTGCGTCGCGCGGGAGCCGAGGGCGGACTGGATGCGGGACTTGCCGAGGCTGCCGACCTCGATGACGCGGTCCTCCTCCAGGCCGGTGGTGTCGGCGACCTTGTGGATGCCCGTGCTGCTCGACTTGATCGCGCTGATGATGTCGAGCAGGTCGGCGAGGTCCTCGGCCGCGAGCGTTTTATCGGCCGCCTTCGCCGCGTCGTCGGCCTTCTTCGCTTTCTTTTTGTCCTTCACCGCCTCGGCGGCCAGGTCCTCCGCGGCTTCGTCGCCCTGTTCGGCGAGCCTCGCGGCGAAGTCCCCGTAGCCGAGGGCGGCGAGCTTGGCCAGGTTCTGCTCGAAGGTGCTCTGGTCCTTCACGGCCTGCTTGAGCTGGGCGGTGAAGTCGTTCAGGGACGTCTTCGCGACCAGGCCGAGTCGCTCCAGGTCGGAGGCCATCTCCTTGAGGTACTTCGACGAGCCGGTGGCCATCTTGTGGGTCAGCTCGATGCCGTCCTCGCCCATGGCCTCGAGCGCGTCGGCCACGTCCTGGCCCGCGCGGCGGGCGACGGTCCGCAGGTCCCGGCGCCACCGCTCGGTCCTCTTCACCGCCTTGTCGAGGTTCTTCTCGAACCTCGACAGGTCGAAGATCTCGACCTCCTTGCCCTTCCGCTTCACGGTGCGCATGGAGTCTGACCGGATCGTCGACACCGAGATCAGTTCGCTCCCGCCGGAGGCGCTGTAGGACCAGTCGGACAGGCCGCCGCCCGCATACCAGGTGACGTCACCGCCGAAGCGCCGGACGACCTCCTCGACGATGGCCTTGCTGCGGGGTCGCTTGCTCACGGCGAGCGGCACGTACGCCTCGCCCTGTGTCTCCGGCTCGGCCCACACCCGCCAGGAGCCGGCGGGGGCGATCTGCGCGACGTGGTTCTCATGCCGCACGCCGCCGTTGGCGAAGTAGTCGACGACCGCGCCGTCGGCGCGGGCCTGGACGGCGTCGGGTACGCCGTTGCCGTCCCGGTCCCAGGCCGTTGCCTTGAGGAAGACGCCCACACCGACGGTTGTCCCGGTGATGTTGTTGATCGCGCCCTGGATGGTGCCGAGGGCGGTCAGTGGCGGCTGGACGGGGACGGTGACCTCGGCCTTGCCGTTCGGCATGTTCTGAACCTTGAAACCGAGGTCCTCAAGCGCTTTACGAGCGGCGGCCGTCGGCGCGCTGATGGTCACGCTCTTGGCGTTCGGTGTCTTGATCAGCTGGGTCTCCAGAGCCTTGAGGCTGGCGAGCGCGCCGACCGTCGCGGCGTCGACCTTCACTGTCTTGTGGCCGGGAGTGGCGCTGAGCTGGTCGATGAGCGCCTGGAGCGCGCCACGGGCGTCCTTCGTCGGCGCCGTGATCCTGATCTGGCGGGTGCCCGGGATGGTCTCGACCTTGAAGCCGAGGTCCCTGAGGTCCTTCTGCGCCTCCGCGCTGAGGGAGTCCACCTGGATCGTCGCCTTCTTCGGGACGCGGTCGAACTCGGCCTGCACGGCGAGGAGATCGGCCAACGCGGAGTTCATGCCCTCGGTCTCCAGGAGGAGCGAGACCTTCGACGGCAGCAGACCGAGGCTGTCGGCCACAGCCTCGGCCTGCGCGCGCGTCAGCCCGTAGCCCTGGGCCGCCTCGACCGCGGCCGCCCTCGCCTTCGTCATCTGTGCGCGGGCGGCGGACAGCGACTCGGTGAGCGGCCGGCCGTTCTGCTGGGCGAGGGCGTACGCGGAGATGGACGCGTCGGCGGCGGCGTCGCTCAGGGAGGTAAGCGACTGGTAGAGCTGTTGGCCGTTGCGGGTGGCGGTGTTCAGGGTGCCGTTGTTGTTCAGCAGGGCCTTGCCGTAGCCGTCGGCCTTGTCGATCCCGTCGGCCAGGGCCTCGTTCACGTCGAGGACGGCGTTGTTGACGCGGGCCTCGGCGGCCTGGAGGGAGATGCTGCCGCCGGAGAGGAGGTCGAGGGCGTCCTTGAGAGCGCGGGTACGGGTGTCGGCGTCCGCGGTGGTGTCCGCGAGTTCGCCGACCGCGGTCTTCAAGCGGTCGTACGCGCTCGTACCGGCCTTCGCGTCGCTGCTGGCGTCGGCGAGGCGCTCGGCGTTCTTCAGGCTCTCGGCCATCTCGCCCTTGACCTCACCGAGGGCATCGGCGGCGATCTTGGCCTTCAGGCCGGTGTCGGTGTAGGTCTTCGCGGCGCCGCCCTGCGTGGCGATCCACTTGACGTTCGCCTCGGCGGTCGCGTTCAGCTCCGTCTGCAGGTCTTCCAGCGACTGGCCCTGTCCCAGGTAGACGTCGGTGAGCTCGCGCATGGAGACGCCGGCGCTCTCCATGACGTCGACGAGCTTCTCCTTGCCGTCACGGACCTTGGTGTCGAGCAGGGTCTGGGCCGCGACCCGGCGCACGTTGTCGTCGACGACGCCATTGGACTCGCGCAGGACGTCGGTGAGCGTGCTCACCCGCTGCTCGTGTTCGGCCGCCGCCTGGGCGGCCTTCCGCTGGTGGCTGGCGAGAAGCCCGAGACCGAAGGTCGCGGCGACCATGGCGGCACCCCACGGCCCGCCCATGAACGCCACCAGCCCACGGCCGGCACCGAGGAGCCCCGCCCCGGCCGCACGGGCCACGCCGCTGAGTGTGCCGGCGAAACCGGACGTCGGGCCCTGGGCGCTGCGGAAGGCGGCCGCCATCTGACCCACCACGGGAATCCGCGTCTGCATCACCGCGAACGCCGCTCCGTAGCGCGACAGGGACGCCCCGGCCCGGGCGGCCAGGTTCTGCTGCACCCGCATCTGCGCGCCGAAGCCCCGCCAGGCGCCGGTCAGCCGACCGCTCACCGTCGAGGCGAGCCCTCCCAGTACCGGCGTGAGGCGCCGGGCGAGGAACATCGCGGCGATCGCCGTCTGCACAGGACCGGGAAGCGACCCGAACGCCCGCACCAGGGACCCGACCACCTCACCGACCGGGACGAGTACGGCGGACAGCCCGGCGACCGCGGACATGGCGAGGTCCGCGGTCGTGACGAGGACGTCGAGGCTGGTACTGGCCCCGCCGGCCTCGTCGCCGAGCAGGCCGAGCGCGGAGGCGACCGGTGCGGCGCCCTCGGCGGCGTTGCCGAGGACCTCGCCGAGGGAGCGGGCCGCGTTGACGAGGAGGTTCAGTCCGGCGGCCAGGCCGTGCTCGCCGAGGGCCTGGAGCGGGCCGAGGAGTTGTTCGGCCTCGTCGACCAGTTCACCGAGACCGCTGCGTGCGCTGTCCCCGAGTTCCGGGCCGTACAGGGTGGCCAGGTCGCGCCCGTACTCGATGGCGGCGACGAGGTACGGGGTCGCGCCGGACATGCCGCGCGTCAGGAGCCGGGTGACGTACTCCAGGCCCGGGGCCATCGCGTCGTACAGCGCGAGCCCCGTCTGCCGGGTCTGCTTCCGCAGCAGCGTCATCGCGCCCGCGAGCCCCTGGCCACGGGCGGCGGTGATCTGCGCGGCCGCGCCGGTCTCCCGTACGGCGAGGTTGAGCGCGTCGAAGGACTCGGTGCCCTGGTGGGCCAGCGCGATGGCGCCCGACATGGCGGGCTTGCCCATCGCCTTCTTCACCGCGGCGGTGAAATCCTGCTGGGACATCTCGTGCTGGGCGTGGCTCAGCTCTTCGATGACGTACCGCAGGCCCTTGAACCGGCCCTGTGCGTCCCACGCTTCGATACCCAGGGCCTCCAGGCCGTCGCGCATCTCCTTGGTGGGCGCGGCGAGGTTGGCCATCATGCCGCGCAGCGCGGTACCGGCGGTCTGCCCGAGGATGCCGGCCTTGCCGAGCATGCCGACCGCGCTGGCTGCGTCCTCCATGCTCACGCCGAGGCCGGCGGCGACCGGCCCGGCGTACCGCATCGCGTAATAGATGTCGATGATGCCGCCGGACGCGTTGTTCGCGGTGGCGGCCAGGATGTCGGAGGCGCGGGCGGCCTGGTCGGCGCCGAGGCCGAACTGGTCCATGATGTCGCCGAGGTAGCGAGCCGAGTCGGCCGCGTTGACGCCGGCGGCGGAGGCCAGCTGGAGCGAGGCACGGGTGGCACTGATGGCCTGGTCGGTTCGGAAGCCCGCCTTGGCGAGCTCGACCATCGCCTCGGCGGCGTCGGCCGCGGTGGTGGTCGGGAGGGTGAGGTCGTTGCCGAGCTGATTGGCCATCCAGGCGGCGCGCTGCATCTGACCGGCGGTGGCCCCAGTCACCGCCTGGAAGATGTTCATCTGCCGCTGGTAGCGGTTGCCCTCCTCGACGAGCTGGCCGGTGCCGAGGACAAGGGCGCCCCCGGCGAGGAGGCGGGTGAGGGCGGTGGCCTGGCGGCCGACGCTCCTGAGGGAACGCTCCAGAGTGCCGGCGTCGTCGCCCGCCCGACGCAGGCCGCGGCCGGCCTGGCCGCCGCGTGCGCTGAGGGTGCCGAGTCGGGTGGCGGTGGTACGGGCTTGGGCGCCGAGAGTGTTGATCTGCCGAGCGGTGCGCCGGGTGGAGGCGTCCAGTGTGTCGAGACGGCGGTCGAGTTCGCGGCTGCGGCGGCCCAGGTCCTGGGCGGCGTCGGCGGCCGAACGCAGGCCGGAGATCAGGCTGCTGGCCTGTGCCGTCAGCTGGACGGTGAGGTTGTACGTCGCCATCCTGCCGACTCACCGTCCGTTCGCCGGGGCGGGTTGCCCGGACGGACCACCGCGCTGCAGCGCCTCGTAGGCCGGTCGGGGCAGGAGTGTGATCTTGATGCCGTAACTGGCCCGCCCCTCAGGGACTTGGTCGCGCTCCTGGGCGATCAGCTCGCAGCCCGGGCAGCGCACGGTGTCCGTGACGTACGCGTGCCGGTGCCCACCCTCGGCCGGGTTCCACTCGTCGAGCCGGGTACGGCAGTCCGGGCACACGGTGCGCTGCCACTGCTGCCAGGCCAGGGCCTTGGCCCGGTCCAGGTCGCTCCAGCGGCCGTCCCCGCCGAGGAACTGCGAGTGCGGGATGCCGTACTGCTCGCACAGCTCCAGCTCGGCCCGCAGCCGCGGGTCGGCCTTCAGCCTTTTCCCAGATCGGCCCGGTCGGTACGGACCTCCTGCTGCACCTCCCAGGCGGTCTCCCACAGGGCGTTCGCGTCCGGGGCCGACCACGCGTCGAGCAGCTCGCGGGCCTCGGCCTCGGTCATGCCGTCGGTGGACGACGCCGCGATGAGCGCGGCCGGGAAGGTGTCGGGATTGAACGCCGCCCCGTCGGCCGCCTGCTCGTCGGTGGGCGGATGGGCGTGGAGGAGCTCCTCGAGTACCGGGCGCGGAAGGGCGCGGAAGGTGAGGTAGATCGAGGCCGCGCGCAGAGCCCTGGTCGCGGCGTCGTACCGTCGACCCGTCTCCGCCGCCCGCTCGGCGAGGATGCTGTTGTCCGCGTCGCTCTCGGCCAGGATCCGCGCCCGGTCGGCGGCTCGCCTGGCCTCGTCGTACTCTGCCCGCAGCGCTGCGTCGTCGCAGATCTGCAGAACGCGCTCTGGCAGCGAGCGGCGGCGCAGCCGCTCCATCTTCTCCTCCCAGGTCACCGTGTCCTGAGCCTTGTTGGGGGCCATCAGCTGCCTCCGGAGGAGGAGGAAGAGGACGAAGACGAGGTGGAGGCGGCGGCCGGGACGGCGGCGTCGAGCGTCGGCGGGGAGGTGATGGAGAAGACGGCCTGGAACTTCGCGGCCTCGTTGCCGGCGTTGTACTGCGCGGTGCGAGAGGCCACCTGGACCGGGAAGGTGTCCATCGACTTCGACCCGGGGATGTCGCCCTTGCGCAGGAAGACGACGAAGCCGACGGCGCCCTTGGGCAGCAGGGTCTCGATGGTGTCGCTGAGCTGGTCCTCGTAGAAGGTGATCGAGGAGTTGTCGGCCTTGTCGTTGCCGGGGATCGAGGACGAGAAGGTCGAGGCCATGTCCGGCGTCTCGATCGCCTCGTTCGTCAGCGACCAGCCGTCGACGTCGCTGATCGCCTCGGTCAGGTCGGTGGCGTTCGGTGCGGCGAGCTCGGAACGCGTCGGGATCTGGGACTCGGCGGCGACCTTCTTGAGCCAGTAGATCCTGGTGATGCCGCGCCGCATGAAGCGCTGCTGAGCCACGGAGGCACTCCTGGACGGGTGCTGCGCCGGGCGCGACGGCCGGGCGTCCGCGTGGCTCCGCGGTGAGGTGTAGAAGATCAGGCGGCAGGCGTCACGGTGATCGTGAACCGCTGCACGTAGGTAACGATACCGCCCTGCGAGCCGTCAACCGGCTCCCCGGCGGCGTCGTACGTCAACTCCCGATCGATGACCCGCATTCCGGCGACGGGGATGCGCGTACGCCAGCCGTTCGGCGTGCGATCGAAGAGCACGGCACGGACGCGGTCGCCGAGCCACTGCACCTGATCGGCGCGTTCACCGACGCTGGTCGCCTGGTACGTCCACCCGGCGTCGGCGTGCCAGTCGGCGAACACCGGCCCGGAGAACTCACCGGGCAGACTGTCGAGCACCAGGTACGGGAACGCCGAGGGCTGCCCGTCCGCCGTTCGCGGCAGTACGCCGAGCCCGCACGGCCGTCCGGTGCCAGCGGCCAGCACGTCCACGAGCGCCCGCGTCAGCGGCAGCCGTGGTGGACTCATCGCGGCAGCACCCCGGTACGCAGTGCCTCCAGGAACACGGGCTCGGTCTGCCGGAAGGCCGGCTCGATGTGCGGGTACGGCGGCTGACGGTAGTGACGCCCCAGCCGGTCGACGCCGACGAAGCCGTACTCCAGCCGCCTGGACTGAGGCGCGTCCGTGAACACCTCGGCGCTCACGAGCCCTCCGGAGACGGTCACCTTCACGTCCCAGGACGCCCGGTACCGCCCCGTGATGACGTTGGGACCCGGCCGCCCCGAGGCGTTCCGCTGGATGCGGACACGCAGGAGCATGGCATGGTGCCGGGTGATCGCCCGAGTCCGGGCACGCACCGCCGACCCCATCCCCGACAGCGCGGCCGCCAGCTGGATCGGATCCCGGAAGGCGGTCGCGTGGGGGTGGGCGTTGGGATGCGGGTTCATGACCGCCATCAGTTGATCACCTCCAGCCGTACGACGCGTACCACCACGTACGTGCCGACCGAGACCTCCGCCACCCGGAACCGCTTGCCGACCAGTTGCTTGTCGCGAGCGGAACGGGAAACGCCGAGCACGTCATCGACCGCCACCGGCGGTGCGGACAGAGGCAGGAGCGCCTGGTACGCGGTCGAGGCGGGCAGCGAGGCGGCCGCACCGTCCAAAGGCGGAACGTACGAGAGCTGCCCCGGACGCACGATCGCCCCCCGTCCCTCCCACAGCGGGACTGTCGCCTGGCCGCGCGTCCGCAACGTCCCAGTCTCCTCGTCCAGTTCGTCACCCGACTCGCCATCCACGTCACGCCACAGCCGCAGTTGGTCGTCGAGCAACCCCTCCACGACCCGTCGGACGCCTGACAGATCAAGTGCCACGAGCCCACTCCGCCAACTGCCGCAGCACCGCGGCGGTACCACCACCCGGCACGTTCTCCAGGTCCATGCGAGCGAGGGCCGCCCGTTCGACCTCCAGGGGGTCCAGCGCCTCCAGAAAGGCCGCCGCCGAGGGCCCGGAAGCGGGAGACGTCCCGACCTGCACACGGGCGAGGAGGTCGAGTTCAGCGGGCCACGAGCTGGTTGGCGACAAGCGCAGTACGACCTGGGGCAGTTCGTGCTGAGCAGCGTGCAGATCCACGGCGGTGACGTGCTCGCTCACGTCGCGTCCGTCGACAGCGACGGCGTACGAGCGGCCGTCGAAGCGAAGTTTGAAGCGGTTCGGTGTCGTCACCGGCGGAGCCTAAACCCTTGGCCGCTTGTCGCAGGCCAAGGGCTGGTGGTCTCTACGAGGCAGCACTGGCGATCAAACTCGATGGACGATCGGAATCTTTTCGGTGCTTAAGGGTGGTGTGCCCCAAGTCGCTTCCTGCATAATCCGGACATCGGATCCGTCCACGCGAATCCGAGAGCGCCGGCTTATCCGGCGCCGGTGCTAAGTCAATAGTGGACTGGGACTCAGGTGTTTAGACTACGGAGGACCCTCCGCAGGGTCGCTGTGTTCGTGCAGCCTCTGCGTTCCGCGATCTTCAGGACGCGGACGCAGCGCCCCAACTTCCCGACACCTACCGTCGACCACGGTCAGCTCTCAGCGGAGCCTGCATGGTTTACATGCCTCCGAAAGGCGCAGGTTGTGGCAGCGCTCCTCGCGGCGCTGGTGACCGGCGTTTCGAAGGTGGACGAGAATTGCAGCCACCCGCACTCACTGCCTGCCGCGCAGGTCATGTGTGAGCTGCTCGGGGCTCATCAGCCATCCACCACGGTGGTGGCTCCTCGGAATCCTGAGAAGGTCATCGACGGTATGCAGTCCCTCAGCGACCGAGTAGTCGGAAGCTAGGGACGGCCCGCACCCGCGCCAGTGCGGGTCGTTTTTCTCTTCAGGGAGCGGCTCGATCGTCCAGGCTTCACCGAATCGGTGATAGCTGTGGCCAGACGCGTGACACCGCGTTACGGAAATCGATTGCTCCGTGCATCAATGAGTCGGCCCGCGATTTGTTCCCCATACGATTTCGTCGATCAGCGCGTGCATGGCGAGCCGTGAGAAAAGCAGCGGCTGGAGTGCGATGTTCTTGGAGTCGCGCACCGCGACGAACTCATCCAGTTCCGCGATCTCCACACAGTCGTTCGCACCCCCGCTGTACGAGCTCCTGCGCCACCGCGCGTGTGCGAGATCGGCGTCGTACAACGGTTCGTTCGTGCGGCGCGTGCTCACTACTCGAGCTCCTTGCTGATCTCAGTGATTCGGGTGCGGGTCTCCGACGGGCTGAGGGCGCAGGCCCTCAACTGGTCGAAGATCTCCGTGTAGTTGTCCAGGTCCTCGGCGGACTCCAGGTACACCGAGTTCTTGGGGTTCTCCAGCCACACCAGGTTGGGAGTGGGGTCGGGGAAGGTGAGGATGACGAAGGGACCGTACAGCCCGGGATGCGCGCCGAGCGAGAACGGCAGAAGCTGAACGGTGATGTTCGGCTGCTCACTCGCCTCGACCAGCCTCCGCATCTGTTCGCGCATCACCTCCACGGAACCGACCGTCCTGCGCAACACGGACTCGTCGAGGATCGCCCAGAGTTTGGCGGGCTGGTCGCCGGCCAGGCGGTTGTTCTGCCTCTCCATGCGGACCTTGACCAGTGACTCGACCTGCGGCGGAGTCAGATCCATCCGCATCTGTGTGATCACGGCGCGTGCGTAGTCCTCGGTCTGCAGCAGACCCGGTACGAGCATCGGCTGGTAGTTGGCGAGGTACGTCGCGCCGGCCTCCAGCGCGAGGTACCCGTCGTAACGGGTCGCGGTCAGCACCGTCGAGTACTTCCGCCACCAGGGCTTCTGCTGCTCCTTGTCCGCCCGCACAAGGTCCAGCACGTCGTCCCGCTGGGCCGTGTCCTCGACGCCGTACAGGTCCAGGAGCGCCCGTACGAGGACCGGAGTCGTGCCGCGCTCCCCGTTCTCGATGCGGCTTAGCGAGCTCTGGTTGACCTCGAGCTGATCGGCGACCTCGGTGAGGGTGAGCCCGGCTGCGTCGCGCAGCTCCTTCAGCCGGGCCGCGAGCTGTCGCCGGTACACGGACTGCGGGACCAGGCTTCTCTTCAAGGCCATGCCGAAAGTCTCTCCGTACCGGCGACGCCTCTACAACCCATACGGGTCAACTTCTCAAGACATATTGCCTAGTTGACGGTTGCGTCGGCATGCTGTCATGAGTCACGGTGCGCGTTCGTACGGGCGTGCGCCGCAACCGACCGATGGGCGACGCATCGCCACCACCCCGATATCGGCACGCGCCTCCGCGTCGGTCCCGCACGCCGCACCGGGAGGGTGGGCCATGCCACGGATAACGCTGCTTCGGCAGCTGCTCCAGCAACGGCACCTGACGACGCATGAGGCTTTCGCCGCCCAGTACGAGCGGGCCGCCTCCCGGCTGGCGGAACTTGACCGCGACCCCCGCCTGGCGTCTCTCCAGGTCTCCCCACGCCAGTTCGACCGCTGGTACGGCGGGGAGTTACTGACTCTGCCCCGTCCTGACGCCTGCCGGGTGCTGGAGCACATGCTGGGCCGACCCGTCTCCGAGCTGTTCTCCACGGAATACGACGTCGACTCCGAGCACGACGGAGACGAGGAGGAGCCGCGCAGTCTGCGGCAGGCACCGAGTCCGCCTCCCCCACGAGGGGATGACGAGAATCCACTGGACATCGTCACCCGGACCCGGCAGCTGACGGCCAGCAACGCCGACGACGCGACGCTCGCCTTCCTCGACTCCTCCCTGGAGGGCATCACCACCCGGTACGAACAGGACGGGCCGTACGCCCTCCGCCCCCAGGCCCGCCAGGCCCGGCAGCTCGCCCACACCCTCCTCGACGGGCGCCAGCCCCCACGCGCGCGCCAGGAGCTGTTCCGCCTCGCCGCCCGCGCCTCCGGCCTGCTCGGCTACATGGCGGTGAACACGGGCGACTTCGCGCTGTCGGAGGCGTACTGCACCGAGGCCCGGGATCTCAGCCGCGAGATCGGCGACCTGGACACAGAGCTCTGGGCGTGTGGCACCCTCTCCTTCGGCCTCTACTACGCCGGCCGGTACGACGAGGCGGACGGCTGCGCTGCCGCGGCCGTTGAGCGCGCCCCACGCCACGCCCAATCCATCCGCCTGCTCGCCAACGGCCGGGCCCGGGCTCTCGGCAAGACCGGCGATCGGCGTGCCGTCGAGCGGGCCATCGGACAGGCCCTCCGCCTCTCCGACCTCCACGAGGTGCCCGTCGGCCTGACCTCCTGCATCTCCTTCGAGCCGTACGGACGGGCCCGGACGCTGGCCAACGCCGTCACGTCACACGTGGCCCTGCGCAACACGACCCAGGTACTGCGCGACGCCGAGCACATCGACGATCTGGTGGAGCACTCGACCTCTTCCTGGAGCCGTTCGCTCGTGCGCCTCGACGTCGCCACCGCGTTGCTGCAGCAGCGCATGCCCGACGTCGACCACGCGATGGCGCTGGGCCGTGAGGCCCTGCGGCTGTGCGGAGACACCCCGATCAGCTCCGTCTACCAACGCTCCCGCGACCTGCACGAGCAGGCCGGGCCGTGGCGTGAACATCCGGCGGTACGCGATTATGGCGACGAGTTCCGGACCTGGAGCTCGCAGCCAGCGGCCCTGGCCATGGCGTCATCCGCGTCGTAGGCGCCGTCGGTGTCGTCGTACTCCGGGGCAGTGTGAAGCCGAAGGAGTACGCCGGGTGCCCCTGCTCAGCGCCGACCCCGCCGCGTTCCCCGCCGAGCCCCCCGCCGACACGCACGATCCGGCGGTCACCGCGGCCCACGACTGGGCGGCGTTCAGCGCACTCGACGAGATGACCGACCACTGGGCACGCCCCGGCTGGTCGGACGGCAGCCGGGCGTACTACTGGATGTTGACCTTCCCGAATGATCAGCGGCTCGCGGCTCTCGCCGGGCGCTGCCAGGAGGCGCTGGCCCCCCTCGGCCTTGACCCGGTTCCGGCGGACGGACTGCACATCACCCTCGCCCGAGTGGGAACGCCGGACGTCGTCACCTCCAGCCAGCTGGACAGCCTGGCGCGGGAGGCCGAGGCGCTGCTGCCCTCCGCGTTCTCCGTACGCGCCATGCCGCTGGCCGGCTCCCGAGGCGCCGTCCGCCTGTCCCTCGGCCCCTGGGAACCCCTGCTCCGGCTGCACCATGCGCTGGCCAAGGCTGGGAGCAGTGCCGGCCTGGCCCCGAAGAAGCCGACGTCCGCTTTCCGGCCGCATCTGAGCCTCGCGTACAACAACCGTCGGCGCCCCGCCGCCCCCGTCGTGGAGGCGGTCTCAGGTCTCCGCGCTCTCCCGGCCGTCGAACTCCCCGTGTCCGCTGCCCAGTTGGTGGAGCTCCGCCGTGAGGGGCGGACATACCGCTGGGATGTACGGAAGAACGTCCCGCTCGGATAGCCCGTCGGCGTCCAGGGGGAGAACCACGACCACTTCCTTGCCGATCGCGGTCGGCCGGACCGACCAACTGAAAGCCAATTCCCCGACGAGCAGCAGCCCGAGCCCACTGGCCGTCAGCTCGTCCGACGACCCCTCCGCCGATCGTGCCCGGACCCTGGAGACATCCCGTCCCGCGTCGTGGACCCGCAGTACCGCCACGTTCCGGTAGACCTCCACACACATGCAGTCCGGTCCGCCGGCTGTGTGCCTGACCGCGTTGCCCACCAGCTCCGAGGCGACCAGAACGGCGTCGTCGACCCGTTCCGGCGAGGCACGTCCCTCGAGGAGCTCTCGTACGTGCCTGCGCGCGAGGCCCGAAGGCTCGGGGCAGTCTGCCAGCTTCACCCAATGACGCCTCACTGATGTCCGCCTGCGGAGGCGCTCTTCGTCTACCGCGTCCATCGCCGCTTCTCGTTTCCGGTTAGGCACTGGATCGATCAGCCTCGCCACCCGTGAGCCGCGACGGTACGCCGCGGCTCCGCCTCTTCGCGCGCTGCCGGACGGCGGACGAACGGCGTGCTGACGGCGTACCGCCGTCGACTGCCCCCGGCGAGGCTCTTCTCCGAGACGCCGGCCCTTGGCGTCTCGTCACACCTGGCTGGAGGTAACGCGGAATGAGCAGCAGTGTGAGGCAAACGGCACCACACGAGGTGCCGCCAGGCACGCGCCTGGTGCTCTACGCCTGCCTGCCCGCGTCGCTCGGTGAGGCCGCCGACCACAGCGTGGCCAGCACACGGCGGTACGTCACCGCTGCCGGCTGGGAGGCGGTCGAGACGTACGTCGACCGTGCGGCACCGTTCGAGAGCCGCGCCCTGTGCGAGGGATGGCACAGGGCTCTGGCCGCGGTCGAGCAGAGGAGGGCGGTCGGGATCGTCACCCCCCTGCTGGTGATGCTGGGTCATCTGGAGGAGGACCGGACCAACCTCGCCGCCTGGCAGGCCCGGACCGGAGCGCTGATCACGACGCCGTGGGCGGTCGTCGACGCTGTCGACTCCACCACGGCCTTACGTAGGCCGGCGGCGTGATGACCACCACGCAGCAAGGGTCTCTCCGGCAGATGCTGGGCCAGGTCGGAAGGGTGCTTCGCCATCCGGCGAAGTACGTCGGCCGGTTCGGCTTCGGCGCCTTTCAGGTGCTGTTCTTGCCCGTCCTGGTGACCGGCACAACGTTGACCACGCTCTACGCGGGCCAGATTCGGTAGCTCCGGCCCGTGTCCTCGACTCCCCTCTCCGGATGCTCCGAATTCATGTCCCCCACGGAATCCGATCAACCGGAGAGGGGGCGCACCGAAAGGTGCGAACGCAGAAACCCGGCCCGTGTCAATCCAGACGTCGGCCGGGGAGCACGACGAACCGTTCAGATCCTTCCGACAGGAGGAAGTGCGATGACCGCAGCCACGCTCAGCCGGATCACGACGGCCGTCCCCGAGGCGTCCGTCACGACGGCCGTCCCCGAGGCGCCCGCCGACCCGTTCGACATCGACCTGACCATCGTCACGGAGACCGGCGCCGACCTGCTGCCCAAGGCGTGCGGCACCGGTGACGGGTGCGCGTCGACCTGTGCCTCGTCCTGCGCGAGCGCCGTCTGACGGCGGCTTGTGCACGGGGTCGGGGGCGCTGCCGCTCCCGACCCCGCCCGTTCACAGCACTGATGACGGAGGCAATGGCTTGGGAATCGACGGAAAGCTCTACCAGCACACGGGCGCGGCGCTGCTCCGGGCCGCCGCGATGCCGCTGACGAGTCTGCCGGGATGGTGGCCCGATCCGACTGACACGGACGCGTGCGGCAGGTGGCTGAAGCAGGTGTGGGCCGATGCGCGGTTCGCCGATGCCGTTCGGCAGGCGAGCGGCGGTCTCGCCGCGCGGATCGACGCGATCTGCGCCGGGCAGCCGGCACGCCCCAAGCAGATCCGGCGTGCCGCCATGGCCACCGTCCGCTACGTGCTGCGTGCCACTGGGCGATCGACTCCGTTCGGCCTCTTCGCGGGGGTGGCCCCGGTCAGCATGGGCTCCACGCCGTACGCGAGGTGGGGAAACGCCCACCGGGCCGTAGCGCGGGTGGACACCGAGTGGCTGGACGACGTCATCGTCCGCCTGGAGGCGTGCCCGGCCCTGCTGGAGCGCCTGGACGTCGTCCTCAACAACCTGGCGGCGCGTCGTGGCGGGCGGCTGCACGTCCCGCACGGCGGACCGATGGGGGCCACCGTCCGGCGCACCAGCGCGGTACGTGTGATCGAGCGCCTCGCGCGCGGGCCGGTCCGCTTCGCCGCCCTCGCCGAGCAGTTGGCCGCATCCTTCCCCCGAACCGAGCCGCGGAACATCGGCACACTGCTCGGCGCGTTGGTGCGCGAGCAGTTCTTGATCACCAGTTTGCGCGCGCCGATGACCGACACCGATCCGCTTTCGCATCTGATCGAGCAGTTGCATGGCGTGGACGCGGGCGCGGTGCCGCAGGCGGCGCGGGTTTTGCACGAGCTGGAAGCGGTGCAACGCGCCGTACACGAGCACAACTGGCGCCCGGTGAGCTCGCAAGGGTCGGCTCGGGAGAAACTCACGGGTCAGCTGCGTCGGCTCTCCGCCGCAGGTCGAAGTCCCCTGGCCGTCGACCTGCGGCTTGACGCCGAGGTGCGGATCCCCGAGAGCGTCGCGCTCGAGATGGAGAGGGCTGCCGACGCCCTGCTGCGGCTTACGCGCCGACCGGCAGGCCAGGGTGTGTGGAAGGAGTACCAGGTCGCGTTCTGGGAGCGGTACGGCACCGGCACGCTCGTGCCGGTGAAGGAGGTCGTCGACCCGGCGTCCGGGCTGGGTTATCCGGCCGAATACCCTGGCAGCCGCATGACCCAACCGCCACCAGCAGTTTTGGAGCGCGACGAGCGGCTGTTGGCACTTGCCTGGCAGGCATTGGCCGACGGCAGCAGGGAGATCGTCCTCACCGACGACCTGATCGACCGCCTGGCCGGCGAGGCGCTGACTGGGCAGGAGGCACCGCCCCACGTGGAGATGTGCGCGCGCCTGCACGCCGACAGCCTCTCCGCCCTGCAGCGCGGGGACTTCACGCTCACGGTGACACCGGCTCGCGCCGCGGGCACGCTGACCTCCCGGTTCACTCCGGTCGCCACCGGCACGGGACTCGACGAGATCTACCGCCGAGTTCCCACGGGCGTCGAGAACGCGCTGACCGCGCAGCTCTCCTTCCCACCCCTGTACCCGCACACAGAGAACGTCGCCCGCATCCCCGCCTATCTCCCACACGTGATCCCGTTGGGCGAGCACCGCAGCCCCGACGACAGCTCGCCGACGCTCATCGACGTAGACGACCTCGCGGTCACGGCCACGCACACCCGCCTGTACCTGGTCAGCATCTCCCGCCGTCGCCTGGTGGACCCGCAGGTCTTCCATGCCATGGCCCTGGACAAGCAACCCCCGCCCCTGGCCCGGTTCCTGGCACACATGACCCGCTCCTTCGGCCCTGCCTGGACGGGCTTCGACTGGGGGCCGCACGGTGCACGGCTGCCGTTCCTGCCGCGCGTCCGCTATGGGCGCGTGATCCTCTCTCCTAGCCGCTGGAACCTGACCGCCGACGACCTTCCAAGCCGCGGCGCGGACGTGCGGGAGTGGGCCGACGCCCTCGGCCGGTGGCGGAAGTTGTGGCACTGCCACGGTGCCGTCGAGTTGCGGGAGGACGACCGGACACGGCGGCTGCAGCTCGACGTGCCCGCCCACGCCACCGTCCTGCGCGCCCACCTGGACCAGGAAGCCCATGCCGTGCTCACGGAGGCGCCGGCCGAGGATACCTATGGCTGGATCGGCGGACACGTCCACGAGATCGCCCTGCCGATGACCAGCACTCGCCCGCCGATACCCGACCCGCTTTCCGGCTTCCTCCCCGTGCTCACCAACGGGACCCTCGGACCCGTACCGGGGGCGGTGCAGGCGCCCTGGCTGAACGCCAAGATCTACAGTCATCCCGAACAGTTCGAGGAGCTGATCGGCACTCACCTCGCCCGGCTCGTGGCCCAACTCCCGAGCACACCCGAGTGGTGGTTCGTCCGATACCGCACCCCGAACGACTTCGACCACCTGCGTCTGCGCATCCGCACCCGCAGCCCGGGGCAGTACGCCGCCTGCACCGAGCTGGTCGCCGGATGGGCCGCCGGGCTGCGCCGCGAGGGGCTCAGCAGCAGGCTCGTATTCGACACGTACACCCCGGAGATCGGCCGGTACGGCCCCGGCGCCGCCCTGCGCAGTGCCGAGGCGGTGTTCACGGCCGACTCGGCCTACGTCCTTGCCGTCCTGCAGAGCCTGGGAGCCGACGGCATCGACGGACGCGCGCTGGCCGCGGCCGGCATGGTGGACATCGCCTGCGGCTTGCTCGGCCCCGACGAGGGCATGCAGTGGCTGGCGAATCGCCCCGTGCCTACGGCTCGCGTCGAGCGAGGCGTCAGCGACCAGGCCATCGAACTCGTTCGCCGCACAACGCCTCGGACCCGCGGCTGGGGCGAAGCGGTCGCCAACACGTGGCACCGCCGCGCCGTGGCCCTGGCCCTGTATCGCGAGCGCCTCGCCGAGGGCATGGACATCGACTCCGTCCTGGAGTCCCTGCTGCACATGCACCACAACCGCCTGCGCGGCTTGGACCGGGAGGACGAGAGGATCTGCCGCCGCCTGGCCCGTCAGTCCGCCGTAGCGTGGGCCGCCTGGCCGGGGGAGAAGCGCTGATGAATCACGATGCACCGCCCACACCCACCAGACCCGGCTGGGGCCAGTCGCTGTACTCGGGCGCGGCGGGAGTCGCCCTACTGCACGCCGTCAGGGCTTACACCGGCGAAGATGACAGGGACGCGCTCCGGCCGTGGGCCGCCGCCATGGTCAAGGGCCCGATCCAGGCCGCCCCCGAAGCATGCGGTCTGTACGAGGGCGCCCCAGCCGTCGCGTACGTCCTCAGCTTCACGCACACGAACACCGCCACTCGCGCCCTGGCGACCCTGGACACACACCTCGCCGATGTCACACACCAACGACTCAAGCGGGCACACGCCCGCATCGATCGTGGCGCGTTGCCCACCCTGGGTGAGTACGACCTCATCAGCGGACTGACCGGGTTGGGCGTGTACCACCTGCACCGCGGCCACAAGACGGAACTTCAGGACGTGCTCGCCTACATGGTGCGGCTGACGGAACCGGTCATCATCGAAGCGCAACATCTGCCCGGGTGGTGGACCAGCGACAGCCCCGATCTACGACCGTCGCCGCGATGGCCCGGCGGACACGGCAACTTCGGCCTCGCCCACGGCATTGCTGGGCCACTGGCGCTGCTGGCTATGGCACGGCGCCACGGCCACAGGGTGCCCGGACAGACGCAAGCCATCAACCGGATCTGCGACTGGTTCGACCGGTGGCGCACCGGCACCGGCTCGCGCGTCTGGTGGCCGGACCTGATCACCCGAGCCGAACACCGACGTGGCGAGCTGCAGCGCCCAGGACCGAGACGCCCGTCCTGGTGTTACGGCACCCCCGGCATCGCCCGCGCCCAACAACTCGCCGGCCTCGCTCTCGGCGACCGTGACCGGCAACGCCAAGCCGAGCAGGCCCTGGCCGGATGCCTGGCCGACGACCAGCAGCTCGCCCAGCTCACCGACGCATCGCTCTGCCACGGCTGGGCGGGGCTCATACGGACCGTCTCCCGTGCCGCCGCCGACGCCATCGACGACGAACTCGCGTCGCATCTACCCCGCCTGAACGCCCGGCTCAACGAGCACTTGGACCACCGCGGACTGCCGGACGGCGCCGGCCTGATGGACGGCACGGCAGGCATCCACCTGGTCCGTCTCACCGACCCCGTCAACACGGCGATCACCGCCCCCTGGGACCGCTGCCTGCTTCTGACGAAATGAAGCCGCCACCCGCACCCGCGCACCAGAACAAATGAGTACGATCTGCCCCTGCCGCACGCACGGCCGGGCACCTTCCAGAAGGACGCGATGAACACCAATCCTGGCGCCTCCCCCGAGGATCTGCGCAACCGCCTGGTCGACGCCATCGTGAAGGAGGACATCTCCGGCCTCCGCGACGCGCGCGTCGAAACCGCCATGCGGACCGTACCCCGCCATGCCTTCCTCCCCGACGCTCCCCCTGAGGAGGCGTACGCCAACAAGAGCGTGACGATCAAGGAGAACCCTGACGAGGACGCCCTCCCGCTGAGCTGCGCCTCCCAGCCCGACGTCGTGCACTTCATGCTGGTCCAGCTCACGGTCCGCGAAGGCGACAACGTCTTCGAGATCGGGGCTGGCACCGGCTACAACGCCGCCCTGCTCAAGCACCTCACCGGGAAGTCCGGACAGGTCACCACATGCGACATCGACCCCGACGTGACCGCCTACGCCCGCCGGATGCTGGACGCGAACGGATACGACGACGTTCGTGTGGTCACGAGGGACGGCGCCCTCGGCGCCCCGGAGTTCAGCCCCTACGACCGAATGATCGCCACGGTCGGTATGTGGGACCTCCCCGGTGCCTGGTGGGACCAGCTCGCCGTCGGCGGACGCCTCGTAGTCCCACTGCGATGGCGCGGACTTTCCAGGGCCGTGGCCTTCCAACGCGAGGAGAGGCGGATGCGGTCCGACTCCGTCAAGATGTGCGGCTTCCTCCCAGTGATCGGCCAGGACGGGGAGCGGAACGACTACATCGACGACGACCGGCTCGTCAGGCTCTACTGGGATGAGGACCAGTCGATTGCCTTGGACCTCCTGCGCGACGCGCTCACCCAATCGAAGTCGGTCGCTTGGACCGATGTGACGGTCGGACCCGCCGAGTCGTTCGACGGTGTCTGGCTACGGCTGAGCGCCACGGAGCGAGCGACCTGCCGTATCACAGCGAAGCCCGCAGCGATGGAGGCTGGTCTCCACCGCCCCGCCTCACCTGCCCTGAGCCCCGCCCTCGTCGAGGGCGACTCCATCGCGTACCTCACTCTGGAGCGGATCGCCGAAGACCCGGGGGCAGAGCCCCGGTTCCGGCTGGGAGCCGTCGGCTACGGCCCTGCCGGCGCCGATCTCGCCGAGCGGATCTGCGCGCAGATCCGCGCCTGGAGCCCGGCCCGGACCGCCGAACCGGTGGTCACGGCCTACCCCGCGGACACACCGGACAGCGATCTCGCCGACGGAGCCTTGATCGACCGGCCCTCCGTGCGGCTCGTCATCGCCTACTGATCCTGACGCAGGTGGGCGTGGCCGTTGACGGGTGAGGCCGCGCCCACCGAGCGAGAACAGAGCGTTGTCGCAGCACGGTGGTCAGCCCTGCGCGAGGTTCGCCTCACAGGTGGTGCACCGTCGCACGGCCCGCCGCCTCGGATTGCCCGCGGTGGCGGTCGCCGGAGAAACACTGCTCAACCGCTCCCAGAGCCCGGGAGGAGGATTCGGGATCCACCCCCAGCGCGGCGGCTGTACGTCGTCCTCGGTCATGTGGTCGCACCATCCCGGCCTGTGCGCGCACTGGGCCGGGGAGATCAGGATTGTGTCCTCCGGGTGAGTACGCCACTCCGTCCTCACGAACGTACTCACCGAACGCGGGGTCGCCGACGCCGACGCGGACGAGCCCGGCGGACACTCGCATCCGAGCCCGATGACGATTTTGCTGCCGCACTCGTCGCAGCGCTCTACTTCCACTGGCCTCGTACCACCCTCACCCGGTGCTGGAGTCGACCCGATAGACGATCTTCCCGTCGAACTCGGTGAAGCCGAGTGACTTGTAGAAGGCCCGTGCCCCCGGGTTGTCGCTGTCGGTCATCCATTCCACGCGGCTGCACCCGGGACGTGCGGCAGCGATGGCGCGGAGTTCGTCCATGAGGCGAGCACCGATGCCCTGCCGTCGGAGCGTGTCACGGACGTAAAGCTCCTTGAGGAACAAGGAGTGCGAGGAGCCGGCGGCCGGCCAGAGGAACGAGTAGGCGGCGAGTCCGATGATGTCCCCGGTCTCGTCCTCCACGAGCAGTGCGGAGGCCAGCGGCGGCGAGCCGAACAGCGCTTCCTCGACCTGGGTTCGGCGTTCCTCCAGCGGCTGGATACTGGTGTCGGTCGCGCCGTAGAACCGCTCGATCTCCTCGATCAGCTCGGCCACGGCCGGGACGTCCCGCTTCTCCGCGGGACGGATCGTCACGGTCATCGGCGCCTCCGGTCCTTCCTCGATTGCTTCTGTCGCTGCTGGACTCGTTCGTTCCAACGCGTGATCCCCTCCTGGCGGTACGGCACACGCGTCTACGGCGGCGAGGCGGCCTGCGCATACGGGTTCCAGCCGTGCTGCCGCAGGGAACCCTGGACGTGTCGGATGAGGTACTCCAGGTCCGCGCAGTAGACAGACGGATTCCGGTAGCCCTGGGCTTCGCTGAAGCGGTGCGGGAGGTAGCCACCACCGCACACGTCCACGAGCGGGCAGGCACGGCACTGCTCGGCGAGCGCATCCCTGCCGTGCTGCCGGTGCAGCAGCTTCGGATGCGACAGCGCGTCGTCGAAAGAGTGGCGGAGGACGTCGAGCCCGAGCCAGGAGGCACCCTCCTCGACCGACCGCAGGGTGTCCACGGCCTCGATGGAGCCGTCGGACTCGATCACGACACTCATCGGCGGGGCCAGGCCGAGCGTCTCCACCGAACCGCGCACGCCAGAGCTGAGGGCCACGATGTCCTCCAGCATCCGGACGCTGTGCTCGTACTCGGGCCGGGCGAGCCAGGCGTCGTACACCCTGCTCATCCACAGCCCGTACTCGGGCACACTCGGGTCGGAGCGGTGCGGCGGGTCGTCGTGGGTCGCGTGCGGCAGGCCGAAGTCGATCACGGGTGGTTCGAACGCCGCCAGGTAGTCGTGGACCTCCACGGGGTCGTTGGCCAGGTCCACGACAGCGAGCAGCCCCGCGAACAGGTGCGGCCGCGACCGCAGGAGTTCGATGCCGCGCACGGCGGAGCCGGCGCTCGACCGCCCGGCGTGGGTCAGCCGGTGCCGGTCATTCGCAGGTGGCGGCCCGTCGAGGCTGACTCCGACCGCGACCTCGTACCGCTCGAAGAGGTCCAGCCAGGCACCGGACAGAAGAGTCCCGTTGGTCTGGAGCTCGAAGAGGACCCGGGTCCCGGCCGGCGCGGCGTCCCGGACGACCTCCAGCAGCCCGGCCATGTGCCCGACGCCGACGAGAAGCGGCTCCCCGCCGTGCAGTACAACGTGGATGGTCCGAAGGCCGTGCGCGGTGGCGTGCTCACCGATCCGCCGGGCTGCGGCCCTCGCCACAGCGAGGTCCATTCGGGCGGGCAGGCGCCGCGCTGTCTGGTCCCTGGAGTTGAAGACGAAGCAATAATCGCAGTCGATGTTGCAGCGGTTGGCGACCTTCAGGATGAACGTCCGGAAAGGAACGGGGCCTTCGGGTTCTGTCATCGAGCGGAGGTGCTTACAGCGGCCAGGGCCAGATGAGCGAGGCCGCGTGGGTACCGTCACCGACCCGGCCCGTCGCGCCCTCCTCGGCCTCCAGCCGCTGCCGGACACGGGCGGCCACGCGGTACAGGACGGCGGTGCCGGCCGCCGTCGCCGGGCCGACGGGCGTGATGGTGCGTGGTTCGGTGACGGACGTGGGTGACGGCATTCAACGCTCCTCGTAAGGTACCTGCCGGAGGCGGCAAGGTGCGACGGGGTTGAAGCGACAGATCAGCCGGAAACGTAGCATCCTCAACCACCCACCTGGCACAGGAAATTCGGCCACATGGTCGGCGTCAACCGGACCGCGGCACCAACAACCGTTCGATGTCATCAGCGGCCACGCTCACTCCCAATCTCCGGTACACGGTCACGGCGGCTCGCAGCGAGCCCATGCCGTGACCAGGCCCGTCAATCGTCCAGTCGCAGCGGCCGATGCCTTCCAGCGCTCGCGCCTCCTCCAGCGGGCAGCGGATGTCCTGCGCGAGCGTGAGCGCCTGGTCGAAGTGCCGACGCGCCGCCGTCGCCTCATCGGAGGTGAACAGCAGCATCCCCCAGTGGTTCAGTAGCTCTGCCTGGCCGCACCGGTCGCCCAGGTCCCGCAGGATCTCCAAACCGCGTTGGAACGCCTCGATCGCGCCGTCGCGCTCACCGCTGATGCCCCGCGCCACGCCCAGCTCGCTCAGCGAGGCGGCCTCACCTCCGCGGCTGCCGAGCTCGCGGTAGGTGTCCAGGACTTCCTCCAGAAGCCGGATCGCCTCCGTCGCATCCCCGGTCACACGCTCCACGACGCCAAGGTGGCGGATGCTGTTCGCGCGGCCGAACCGTTCACCGAGCTCGGTGAAGTGCGTCAGGGCCTGGCTGTGTGCCGTCCGCGCTCCCTCGATGTCTCCGGTCAGCCGTCGGACGACACCCAATTCGTTCAGCGCGTAAGCCTGGTGCACACGGTCGTCCAGCTCCAGGTAGATGTCGAACGCTTCCTGGTGATGCCGCGCGGCCAGGTCGTACGCGCCCATGAGGCAGTGCGCGACACCCAGGTCCCGCAGGGAATTCGCCTCCCCGTACCGGTCACCCAGTTCTCGGTAGATCGCCAGGGCCTCGCTCTGGGCCTCCACCGCAGCGTTGAACCGGCTCATCTGCCGGTGTGTCATGCCGAGATCCGCGAGCGCGTTCGCCTGCCCGAGCCGGTACCCCAGCTCTCGGTAGAGGGCGAGGGCCTCGGTCTGGGCGCGGGCCGCGTCCTCGTTGTCCGCGGTCAGGTACCAGACGATGCCGAGCTGGTTGAGTGCGTCCGCCTTGCCGCGCCGGTCGTCGACTGCTTCGTACGCCGTCACGGCGTCGTTCAGGGCCTCGATCGCCTGTGGGTAGGC
This sequence comes from Streptomyces aurantiaciflavus, assembly GCF_049808595.1. Lineage (NCBI taxonomy): Bacteria > Bacillati > Actinomycetota > Actinomycetes > Kitasatosporales > Streptomycetaceae > Streptomyces > Streptomyces aurantiaciflavus. Next base: position 82,328 of record NZ_JBNCAQ010000005.1, read on the forward strand.
GGCCATGAAGCGGCGTACGACACCCAGCTCGGCGAGAGCGTCACCCCGCGCCCGCTGGTCGCCTGTGTGGCGGGTGGCCTCGGCGGCGGTCCGGTGGAGCCCTACGGCCTGGTCCCAGGGGCCGGCCTGGCGCAGGAAGGGCGCCATGGCCGCGGCGAGCCGGACCACGAGGTCGTACAGGGCGAGGCCGTTCGCCCGCCGGACGCAGGCCAAGATGTTGGCCCGTTCGGTCTCCAGCCAGCTCAGGGCATCCGACCGCGACTCCAGGACCGGTGTCTCCACCCGCGAGGCGTCGTCCGGCGCCGGTGGCACCGCGGCTCCGCTGCGCACGATGTGCCCGTTCGCGACGGCGAGAGCGGCCAGGTAGTAGGTGCACACACGCTGGACGGCCTGTACGTGATCCATGCTGTCTCCCTCGGCGGCGAGACCGCGAGCGTAGTCGCGCAAGAGATCGTGCAGTCGGTAGCGACTCCCCGGTTGCTCGTCGATCAGGTGGTCGTCGTAGAGCGCCTCAAGGTGCCGCCGTGCTACCACGACCGAGACCTCGCCAAGTGCCGCACCGACCTGCGGGTCGAGATCGGTGCCGGGGAAGAACCCGAGCCGCCGGAAGAAGCGCTGCCGCTCCGGCGCGAGATCCCGATAGGAGAGATCGAACGTCGCGGTGACGGCGCGTTCCCCGGCGCGCAGCTCTCCCAGCCGGTCCCGCGCCGCCACCAGCCGCCCGCGCAGGTCCTCGGCGCTCCAGGACGGATGGTGCCGCAACCGTGCCGCGAGAAGCGACACCCCCAACGGTAGACACCCGCACAGCCGCACCAACTCGTCCACCACACCCCGGCCGAGAGCGTCGGCCGGCCGCCCACTGAGCCGCACGAAGAGTTCGACCGCGTGATCCGGTGGAAGCGCGTCCACCGACATGACCACCTCCTCGTTCGCCACCAGCCGCTTGCGGCTGGTCACCAACACAAGGCACCCGCTCCCACCGGGGAGCAGCGGCTCCAGTTGTCGGTAGCTGGCCGCGTTGTCGAGAATCAGCAGCGCCTTCTTGTCCGCGAGCCTGCTCCGCCACATGGCCGCCCGGGCCTCCGTGACCGCTCCGACGTCATCACCGACGGGAATCTGCTGCGTCGGCACGCCGGCGGCCGCGAGAAGCGAGGCCAGCGCCTCGCCGGCCTGCACCGGAGTGCGCCCCGGCGTGTGCCCGTTGAGATTCACGAAGAGCTGTCCGTCGGGGAACCGCTCGGAGAGCAAGTGCCCCGCGTGCACGGCGAAGGTCGTCTTCCCGACACCTGGCATGCCGTCGATCACGTGAACGGGCAGCCCCTCGCCACGCTCCTGCGAGGCCCGCACTGCACCCACCAGTCGCTCCAGCTCCGCGCCTCGATCGGTGAAGGCGGCGGTGTCGCGTGGCAACGACCGCAGCACCTGGGCGGCCCCCGGTGGCCCCGCTCCATCTTCTGCTCGCCCGGTCGGTGCAGGCGGACGTCCCGGCTCCCGCGTCTCGGACAGAGCTGTGAGCAGGGCCGTCAGCCCTGCCATCGCCACGCCCAGCACGAGAAACGAGAACCAGGCGTGCTCCTGTAACCATCCCAGCCAGCCGGGCCACTGAGACTCATCGGAAGCGGCGTTCGTAACGAGCCCGACCAGCAGCGTGGTCACAGCGCTCCCGCCGGCGACGACGGCGATAGCGATCCCGCGCCGGAGTCTCACGTGCGGTCCCCAGCGGCCGGGGGAGCGGCCGATTCCGCCCCGGTGCCGCTGACGAGATACCACACACCGCAAACCGACCTGGTCACGAAGGCAACCCCCGAGTCCGACGCCCCAACCCTTCTAGCGGAACAGCCCTCACGGACCTTGGTCAAGGACGCCTCAGCGTCAATAGCAGGTCAGCGTTGGACCACGGGAGAAATCGGTCGGCTTGGAGACGCGTCACCGAGCACAGCACCTTTGGTGACCATCTGCGACACGTTGTTCACCCGACTACGCTGACCTCCAGCAGGAGAGACGCAGTGAGGCTCGATGCAGCAGACCTGGAACAGCGATCGGCGTCGTACGGCTATCAGCCGCGCCAACTTGTCCGTCCCCGCGCGTCAAGCGCTCGCTGATAGACAGCTCACCCCAGACCGAACGATCCTCGACTACGGCTGTGGCCGGGGCGATGATGTCCGAGCCTTGGAACGGCTCGATTGCAACATCATCGGTTGGGATCCGTACTACCAGCCTGAAAAGCGACTTGAACCATCGTCGGTGGTCCTCCTTACGTACGTCCTGAACGTCATTGAGGACCCGGTAGAGCGCCGAGAGACGTTGAAGCGGGCCTGGGAACTGTCGACAACGGTCCTGGTCGTTTCGGCGCGGCTGACCTGGGAGAAGTCCAAGGTCAAGGGCGAGGTGTTCGGCGACGGACTGCGCACCAGTCGGCAGACCTTCCAACACCTCTACGGTTCCAGCGAATTGCGTTCCTACGTTGAGGAAGTCACCGGCGCTCGGGTTGTCTCGGCTGCCCCTGGCATTGTCTATGCGTTCAGAGACGACGCTGCACGTCTCAGCTACCTCGCCCAGCGCATCGTTCCAGATGCCGCGTGGCTCGCTTCCGAAGACACGGCATCGGCGATCACAGCGCTCGTAGACTACGTTGAACGACGTGGCCGGCTACCCAGGATTGATGAGGTGCCGCGTACGACGGCCGAACTCCTTGCCCATTTCAAACCGAACGAACTCAAGAGACTCGTCCGTGACTCCGCTGACCAGGAGAAGGCCGAGGAAGGGGCGAAGCGCTCGACTCTGAACACGCTTCTGTACTTGGCTGTGGAGCTTTTCAACGGGCGCGGACCCTTCAGCAGCCTTCCGGTTAGTGTGCAACTCGATGTACGTGCCTTCTTCACGTCCTACAAAGAGGCTTGTAGACGCTCTGACCGGCTGCTCCTCAAGCTCCGCGACGACGGTTACATCCGAGGAGCGATGAACGCTTCGCAGGTCGGAAAGCTGACACCAACGGCATTGTACGTACACCAGCGTGCGGTCGACCAGATGCCCACGGTGCTGAGGCTCTACGAGCACTGTGCGTCGATCGCAGCTGGACGCCCGCAGGAGTGGACGGTGGTCAAACTGAAGCACCAGGGCCGCGCCGTATCGTGGCTCGACTACCCGGACTTCGACACCGACCCGCATCCACGCATCCGGTCCTCCTACATGGTGGACCTCCAGTCACTAGAAACCTCCCACCTGTCGTACGTGAACTCCACGAATCGGCCTGTACTCCACCGCAAGCATGAGTTCCTGGCGCCTGACGATCGTGATGCGCCCCGCTACCGCCGTCTCACTGAGGCCGAGGTCAAAGCGGGTCTCTACGAGAATCCTCACATCATCGGCACCGAGAACGGTTGGAAGGCTGAGCTGATCAGGTGCGGACGTACGCTACGCGGGCACCGTCTGGTGCGCCGCGCAGCGCAGTGATTGTGGGTGGTCTCAGGCAGCAGCGGGCTGCATCCGAACGATGGCTGCGGCCAGATCCTCGGGGTTGAAGTCCGCGACCTGGCTGGGAAACCACGAGAAGCGCAGCCCGTTGTTGGCAACCTCCTCCGGCAGGCCCATGGCAGTCAGGACGTGGCTCGGCGTATATGAGGCGCTGGTGCAAGCCGATCCCGTCGCGACGGCGACCTGGTCCTTCAACCTTACGATCAGCGCTTCAGCGTTCAAATCCTCGAAAGTCACGTTCAGGATATGCGGCACAGAGTGATCCGGATCACCGTTGATGCGGAAGCGCGTCTTGCTGAGGGCAGTGAGCATGCACTCACGCATGGCGCGGGCATCTCGCTCCCAGCGTTCGCGACCCTCTTGGAAGACTTTGGCTGCCTCGTAAAGCCCCATGATCAGTGGCACGGCAAGGGTACCCGGGCGAAGCTTCCGTTCCTGGCCGCCTCCGAACATGATCGGCGCCAGCGGAATCTTCTCCCAGCCGCGACGGCGGGTCACCAGGGCACCTACCCCCTTGGGAGCCCCGATCTTGTGACCACTGATGCTGATCAGGTCGATAGGAGCCTTAAGATCCTGCGGGATCTTCCCGTAGCCCTGAGCGGCGTCCACATGCAGGAACGTTTGCGTCTCGCGCAGCTCCTCAGCGAGCTCGGCGACGGGCTGGATCACGCCAGTTTCGTTGTTCACGTGCATCAGCGAGACCAGGAGAGTGTCCGGCCGTAGCTTGTCAAGCACGGCCTTGGTGGTGACGCGGCCCTTTGGACCAGGCTCAAGGAAGTCCACCTCGAAGCCCTTGCTCTGCAGGTGCAAGAGTGGCTCGATGACCGCCTTGTGCTCGATGGCAGAGGTGATGATGTGCCGACGCTGGTGCTTCTCCCCATGCGGAACTAGCCCTAGGAGGGCGATGTTGTTGGATTCGGTCGCCCCGCTGGTGAAGATGACCTCCTCGGTCTTCGCTCCGACCGTCCCAGCGAGGAACGCCCGGGCTTCCTGAACTGCCTTCTTAGCGCGCGCTCCGTACTCATGCGTGCGGCTGCCAGCGTTCCCGAAGTCTTCGGTCATCCAGTGGAGCACTACCTCCGCCACCCGGGGATCGACCCGGGTCGTTGCCGCCGCATCCAGATACGCCACCACCACTGCCACCCACTTCCGAGACGCTTCGCTGCCATCGTGTACGTCAATCGGTTAACGTACACGGGTAACGCGCTAACGCGAAGCGCAGCACCGACACCTCCGTCAACAACCGCAGTGCCGTACGTCATCCCGTGGCATGGCAGTACGGCGAGTGTCCCGTGGCGCGCGCTAGATCCCGTGCACTGCCCCCACGGGGACCAGTACGTAAAGAGTGTGTGCCTTGAGGCGGATGCGAGGGTGTTAGGCGGTGCGAGTACGTTAAAGTTGCCGAAGTGGAGAGCGAAGCTGTGGCACCTGCGACCCGAGTCGTCGCCCCCCGTACGTCCACGGGGTTCGAGTACACTTTTCCGGCTATCCGCGGCATCCAGGCAGGGCGAGAGTTCTACGTCTCGATGTGCCCCCTGCGGCTGATTCCTAAGATCTTCATCTTCGATGAGGATGAGCTGTCTCCCGAGCTGCGGGCTCAGCGCATCCTCAACAAGGGGCGATTGCCAGCCCTTGCCAAGTACATTCTGGACAATCCGGACGATTACGTTTTCAGTGCTCTGACCGCCTCCGTCGACGGTGACATGGCCTTCGAGAACCACAGCTCTGACGGCGCGGGATTCCGGACCGGCCAGCTGCGAATCCCCATGGACTCTCGGTTCTTGATCAACGATGGTCAGCACCGCCGCGCAGCCATTGAACTCGCCCTCAAGGAGAACCCCGACCTCGGTGAGGAGACGATCGCCGTCGTCTTCTTCCATGACGCTGGCCTGGCCCGTTCACAACAAATGTTCGCCGACCTTAACCGGCACGCAGTCCGACCAGCCCGCTCCATCAGCGTCCTCTACGACCACCGCGACATGTCTGCGCAAGTCGTGCGAGTCATGGCCGGCCGATCGACTGTCTTCAAGGGCTACGTCGAGATGGAGAAGAGTAACCTCTCGGCCCGCTCGCGGATGATGTTCACCTTGAGTGCTCTCTACTACGGAACCCAAGCCCTCCTGCAGGGCCTGGACATGAAGACCGGTGAAGCGGCCGACCTGGCTCAGTCGTACTGGGAGACAATCGACAAGCTGCTCCCGGAGTGGGCCATGGTCCGCGACCGGACGCTGTCGGCCACGGAGATGCGCCGCGACTTCATCCACAGTCACGGCATCGCCTTGCACGCCCTCGGGCGCATCGGGAACTCTCTCTTGCGGGAGTCCACAGCCCCCTCGAAGTGGAAGAAGCAGCTCAACCCGCTCAAGAAGGTGGACTGGTCCCGCTCCAACTGCGACTGGGAGGGACGCGCCATCGTCGGAGGCCGCGTCTCTAAGAGCCACCAAAACGTGACCCTGACCGTGAACTACCTGCGCAACCACCTGGGACTCGGGCTGAGCCCTGAAGAGCAGCGAGTGGAAGACGCATATCTGCGAGGCGATGCATGAACACCCCTCTGCCTCTCGGCATCCCTTCTATGAGGCGGCTGCCGTTCAACGGACGCTCACTCGAGGAGGTTGCCACCGAGCTGAGCGAAGAGGTCCGTGAGCTCTACACCGCGGATGAGGTCCCCTGGGTCATTGGCTACAGCGGAGGCAAAGACTCGACCGCAGTCCTCCAACTGGTCTGGTCAGCACTCCAGGTGTTGCCGGCCGATAAGCTCACCAAGCCGGTTCACGTCATCAGCACGGACACTCTCGTCGAGAATCCCGTTGTCGCCGCGTGGGTTACCACGTCGCTGGACACGATGGAGAAGGCCGCGGCAGAGCAGGGGCTCCCCATCCAGCCGCACCGCCTGACACCCGAGATCAAAGACACCTTTTGGGTCAACCTCATCGGTCGCGGCTATCCTGCGCCCCGCCCCAAGTTCCGCTGGTGTACCGAGCGGCTGAAGATCAAGCCGTCGAACTCCTTCATCCGCAATGTCGTCGCGGCTCACGGCGAGGCGATCATGGTCCTCGGTATCCGCAAGACTGAGAGCCAGGCGCGTGCTCGCGCAATGGAGAAGCACGGGAAGCGGCGCGTTCGTGACCGTCTCTCGCCGAACGCGAACCTCCCCAACTCTCTCGTGTACAGCCCTATTGAGGACTGGACAAACGATGACGTGTGGGAATACCTGATGCAGAAGCCCAACCCCTGGGGTTACAACAATCAGGACCTCCTCACCATGTACCAGGGGGCTTCCGCAGACGGCGAGTGCCCGCTTGTCGTCGACTCGACAACTCCGTCATGTGGCTCCAGCCGCTTCGGGTGCTGGACATGCACGCTGGTCGAGCAGGACAAGTCCATGTCCGCGATGATCCAGAATGACGAGGAAAAGGAGTGGATGCTCCCGCTCTTGGCGCTGCGTGACAAGCTGGACTCCCCATTCGGATTCGTTGAGAGCGAAGACGACCCCGATTACCAGAAGGGGAAGAAACTCCCTCACCCTCGTACGGACAAGTACGCTCGTGACTTCCGCCGCATGAACGGCAAGGTAATGCTGTTCAACGACAACGCAATTCACGGCCCCTATTTGCAGAAGTATCGCCAGGAGTGGCTTGAAGAGCTGCTGTCCGCGCAGACCTGGATTCGCGCAAACGCCCCCGAGCACGTCCGTAACATCGAACTGATCACCCTCGACGAGCTGCACGAAATTCGACGTATTTGGGTCTTTGACAAGCACGAAGTCGAGGATACGTTGCCGCAGATTTACAAGAAGGCCACTGGCGAGGAATTTCCCGGTGGCCGGCTCGACGAACAGCTCGTCATGGGGGCCAACGAGATGAAGCTCCTCAGGGAAGTCTGTGACGGTGACGAACTCCATTACGACATGGTGCGTGAACTTCTGTCGGTGGAACGTAAGTACCGCACCATGACCCGGCGTGCCGGCCTCTTCCAAGCGCTTGAAGAGGCTATTAGGCGAGGGTACTACGAGGACCGCGACGACGCTGTCTCATTTGCGCAGCGCAAGAAGAAGTGGCGGAAAGACCTCGTGGCGAACCCGACTCTGGACGAAGAGACCGATATCGATGCTTCTGCATAAGATCACCCTCGAAGAGTTCGGGGCTTACCGTGGCAAGCAGTCGCTTGACCTCACCGTGAAGAAGAACAAACCGATCATTTTGATCGGCGGTCTCAACGGTTGCGGCAAGACCACACTGCTAGACGCTATCCAGTTGGTCCTGTATGGGCCGCGCGCAAGGTGCAGCGGCCGAGGTAACAGGGCGTACGACACTTACCTGCGCGAGAGTATCAATCGTCAGCACGACCCCACTCGTGGCTCGTCGGTGGCGTTGGAGTTCACCGTCACCGTGGACGGCAAGGAGCGCTACTACAAGGTGGTCCGTAGCTGGCACACCAGTGGGAAGACACTGAAGGAGTTCCTCAACGTCTTCGTCGATGACGAGTATGGAAACAAGGCCAAGAGTGGCCGACGCGTCCAACCGGACCTCAAGTTCAACAGAATTTTGAGTGAAGGCTGGGCAGATCACATCGAAGATCTACTCCCTCTTGAAGTTGCTTCGTTGTCCTTCTTCGACGGAGAGAAAATCGAATCTCTTGCGGACCCGGAGCGTGCCGCTTCGGTCATCGAATCGGCAGTGAACTCATTGCTGGGCGTAAGCGCGGTAGAGCAACTTCGTACAGATCTCCTTGCCCTCCAACGTCGTCAAAAGCTGTCCGACGAGGAACAGCAGCTGATGGATATCATTCATGCGCAGGAGAGAGAGCGAGACTCTGTCCAGAGCGAGCTGGACGCGGCGGCCCAGGAACTTGCTCAGCGTAAGAACGAGCTGCGTAAGGCTGAACGCGAGCTTGAAGCCGTAGAGCTGGAGTTTGAGAAAGAAGGCGGCGGCCTGTTCGAGCGTCGCATCGAGCTTGAGCAGGAACGGAAGCAGACAGCTGAACGTCTTGCTGAAATGCGTTCCGCCCTCATGCAACTCGCTGCCGGACCATTGCCTCTGCTCATGATGGGCGAACATCTGAAAGATGTTCGCAAGCAGGCCCAACGTGAGCAGACAGCCGCCGAAGCCAGCCAGGTCCTCGGCGTCCTGGAAGAGCGGGATCAGTGGCTACTTGCGCTACTACCCGATGACGTGCGCGAGAGCGTCGTAAAGACGCTGGACGAGGACCGGAATAAGCGTGCCAGGTCTACCACCCTCACGGTGGACTTTGGTCTCCCGGGTGACGCTCTAGCACAACTTGCTGTGCTAGATGAAGTCCTTATCCGAGACAAGGTGAGGGCTAATGAGCTGCTCACCCTAGCTACTGTTGCTTCCGAAGAGCTGGACCAACTGGACCGTCAGCTGGCCGGTGTTCCTGAGCAGAGCAAGGTAGAAGCAATTCAGATTGCCCGCGAACAGCGGCTCCAGGAGCATGCCCGAGTTCAGGCAGCAGTCTTCCGTGATTCAGAACGAATTGGCGAGCTGAAGCGGCGCCGTGATCAGGTTGTTGCTGCTCTCGCTCGCGCACATGACGACTTCGTGCAGACTAAGGTCAAGGCCGAAGAAGTCGACCGGATTATAAAATTCTCTGAGAAGGCGCGAAGCACTCTGGAGCGCTTCGGCGAGGCATTGCTTCAGCAGCACATCACCCGACTTGAGGTAGCTGTGCTCCAGAGTTTCAAGGAGTTGATGAGGAAGCAGAGCCTCGTCAAGGATCTTCGGATTGGTGATGGATTCACGCTTACCCTCGCCGACTCTGAGGGCGAGCCGATTGATCCGGGCCGTCTCAGCGCCGGCGAACGCCAACTCCTGGCGGTCTCTCTCCTCTGGGGCTTGATGAAGGTAGCGGGCAGCCACCTCCCGAGCGTCATCGACACCCCTCTTGGCCGCCTCGACAGCCGACACCGCGAACATCTGGTGGATCGGTACTTCCCGCACGCCAGCGACCAGGTACTCCTGCTGTCTACCGATGAAGAGATCGACGACGCCCTGCTCGGTCGCCTGAAGAAGTCTGTCGCGCGTACGTACATGCTCGTCCACGACGACACTAAGTTCACTACAAGCGTTGTTAAGGGCTACTGGTGGAACGGAGGAATTCAGGATGTCGCTTGATACTGTCCGTCTTTCCCAGCCAGCTCGCGACCGGCTCGTCCGGCTGAAGCGCACTACCGGGATCACACAGTGGAACGTCCTGTGCCGCTGGGCCCTGGTGCTTTCGTTGAAGGACCCCTCCACCCCGCTGGTGAAGGAAATCGTCACCGATTCCAACGTCGAAATGACGTGGAAGACATTCGCCGGCCAGCACGGAGACATCTATCTAGCCCTGCTCAAGCAGCGATGTATTTCCGATGGCCTGGCGCTCACAGACGACCACGTGGCCAAGACGCTAATTGTGCACCTGCACCGCGGCATCGGTTACCTCGGCGGGCAGAAGGAACTGACCACGATCGAAGGACTGGTGCACTCGGTCACGGCCGTCTGATCGGAAGTACACGCTGGGGTGGGCGCGGTGACCTTAAAGCAAGCAATGTCACCGTCCCCACTTACCCACCCCACCATCGTTTGAGCGAGCGGTAACCCCGCTCATACAGGTTTCGCTAATCGGAGATCAGGTCGTTGACGCTCGTGGCGCGCCCCTCTTCTTCCGCGTCCGCATCAGAGTCGTCCGAGTTGATCTCCTCAGATGGTGCTGCATCTGTCGAAGCCTCACCAGGCTTCTCTTCCAGTGCCTTCTGCCAGGCGCGGTACTCGTCTTGATCCACGTAGAACCACTTGTCCAGCGCCTGCATCAGCGACTTGTTGGCTGACGCTTCGGCCTCTTTCTGAAGCTTGGTTTCACCAGTACCGGGCCGACTCGTCTTTAGTGCCTTGAGCTGTTGGTCGATGCAGAGCTTCAGATAGAGATCCCGTGCGGCGCTGAGCATTCGATCGAATCCCGCCCGGCTGGAGAACCAGTGAGATACATGCTCCCATGCCGGCGGAGTGTTAAGGGCCTGCATCCAGAAGTATCGGAAGTACACAGACTGCGGAGTGTCCATGTTCGCGATCTGGTTGAGGGGATAGCTGATGTGATTCTTATTGAAGGCCAGCTTCCGGTCCTTCGCCTTTCCTTGCTCCTGGGAGAAGAACGCGTTCCAACCCTTCACAAGGTCCTCTGCGAAGGCGGGGAGGTCTTCGAGATCGATCTCTCCCTGTTCCTTGCGCAGCTCCCAAAGGGATCCGAGCGTCATCACGAGCCCGAGCTGGCAGGCGTGGGTATTGAATACCGCGTACGCAGACTTTGACTTGGTCAGGCTGTCCTTGCCTCCAGAGTCCAGGAATTCTGCAACGCGGTAGCTTTCGAAACTCTCTTCTCTCGACTTAAGAGCCTCCCAAGCCCTTATCACGTCTGATTTCGTGGTCTTCTTCCCCAGGGATCGGCTTTCCCTGTAGTGCTCGTAGCTGTCGCGCAGCGTCCAAAAGACGCCGACACCGCTGAAGAGGGCATCGTGCGCCAAAGTCAGCCCCGTGTCATCGATATGCCACTCTTCCTTGAGCCGGGTAAGTGCCTTCGCGTGCGCCGCATAGGGTGCAGTCTTCGACAGCACGGTCAAGATTGCGGCTCCCCAAGTCTGGGCGAACTGATCGCTGATGACATCTACCTGCCCCAGTGGGAATTCCACGTTGCCGAGCTTGTTTCGCTGGTAGGGAATGCCTCCGTCGTCGAACTGGTCTGGAAAGAGGCTGGTGATGTTCAGCTGCTCCTGCATGAAGGCGTCCTGTTCCGTGGGGCTGGGACGCCCAACGAACTTGAGTGTCACGTCCTTCAGGTATTTCGGTGGCCCGAAGATGCACCGATCGACCGCCGCTTTGAGTAGGTTGATGTTGGTTAGAACTGACCACCTTGCCGGGCGACTGGAGTTCACCTCAGGGTTGTCGTACTCGACGGCGTACAGAGGCAGCAAAGAGTCATCAGAGTTGTTGCGCAGCTCGCTTAGCAAACGGCGGGTGAGTACGTTGCTCAGCTCAGCGTCAGACAGCAGGATGATCCGGGACTCCGATGGCGGTCGCGCCTCCTTGTTGACGTCAACGAAGAGTTTGCGCGCCGCCTCGTGAGGCTTGGCATCCGCGCCTGTCTGATCAGGGAACCAACAGACGGTGACCGGAACCTCAACCTTATTGAGATTCAGGTGCTCACCACCAACCTCTTGAAGAAGTTGCTTGACCTGGTTCTCGTAGAAGGACCGGAAACGGGCACCGCTGGAATTTTGCCAGCTGTTCGTCATGGTTCGTTCGACTGCCAGCAGCGCCATGGCCCGGTGTTGTCCGTCCAGGACGACCAGCTGAGACTCAGTCCTGTTCCACCAAAGCTTACCCAAATTCGCGGGATGCAACTGGTCGTCGTCGCCGAGTAGACGCTGCACCTGGAAGGAGTCACCAGCGCGCTCCTGCAGCCAGCGTGCGCCGTCCTCTGGGACCACACGCGGTTCGGCCAACGCCGCGAAGTGGGAGGGGCGCTTGCTGCGGAACGGCAACAGCACCGCCACAATGGGTGGAAAGAACGCCGGGCCAGTCATCTTCTGCTTCAGCAGGTAAGGGATGAGCTTGACGGCAACACGGTGATCATCAAGGTCGCGTTGCAAGAGCTGATTGAAGTCCAGATCTCCGGCCTCCATGACCTCACGCACTGGCGCAAGGCTCTTGGTCAACTGCCGCTCGGGGTCCAGGGCGTCCTCTCCGAGGCGCGCTTTGGTCATGATGTAGTCCACACGACCAGCCGGCGTATTGAAGCTTCCCCAAGTTCCCTGCACGTAGTCGCGGAACGTCAGTTTGGTGCCAGTGCCGAACATCGCCAGTTACTGCCTTCCCAGGATCGGTGAGTAGAGTCGATGCAGGAGCCATTCAGCCGACTCTGCCGTGTTTCTCAGATTCTTCTTAGTGACTTCATCGTTCTCCTCATCGGCGAGGTCGATGACCCACGCTTCGAGGTGTTGCATGGCGATTTCACGTGCAGCCGCACGCTCTCCGAACGACTTTCCCTTGGTTCGTACCAGTTCGATGTCCTCCGGATGCTCGCGCAGCCAGTCATGTGCCTTTGTGTAGGAAACTCGATGCTGGCGCAAACGCTGACGCAAATTCTCGGCAACCCCTATGTAGACAGGCGTGGAAAAGACGGGGGTCGCCTTTTCAAGGATCGTTGCCATGACACGGCGGCGTGATTCTGTGTCAAGTGACTGAGTGAGCTTCTCCAGGCGCGGCTCTATGTCGTCTACTTGCGGATCTTCGGCATCAGGCTCGCGTAGGGGATAGTCGGGAGCTAGCTCACCATCCCACTTGGCACCGTAGGCTCCGCGTCCGCTCAAAGCGAGTGGTAGCGGCTCGTAGTACCCGGCGTACCTACGGAGGAGGCCAACGAATCCCTCGATAGCCTGATCGCCGTCGGGGCCAGGTTTGAGCTTCCAGTCGTGAGGACCGGCGCGGAAGCTGACGTACCACGCGTACAGTCCCGGCGACTCGGGAGCCTGATCGACATCGAGCATCGGGAACCGCCTTGGTTGCAATCCCTCTGTCACTGCGTGCTGATCCTCACCCTCGACGCTGCGCTCGGAGGGCTGGCAGGCCCAACAACATTTGCTGACATCTCATGCTATATATCCTGAATTCTCGCAAACCGTCTTGTTTACGCTGGTCTAGTCGTGTCCGGCACTCTCTGACCTAGCCTCAAGCCTCTGTCAAAGTAGTGCCCTTAGGAGCAAGACCAACCTCATCGGGGGCGGCGGGATCAGGAACTCTACGCCGATACGTCGCTAGGAGGACCACTTCCGCGCCGCCCCTTGCGCTAGCGCCTACAGGACGTCCTTGATCTTGCTCATGTAGAGCTGGGTGAAGCTACCCCAGTGCTTCCGCAGCTCTCCATACTGCTCGTCGGGTGTCTCGTGCAGAGTCTCCGCTTTCGCGTACGCCACGATGAGCAGTGTGATCGCCTCGATCGCGCGCTTGGCGGTGGAGGAGACGTTGCTGCCGGCTCCTTCGCCGTCCGCCCCTCCAGAGAGTTGACGCAGCGGCTGATACATCTCCCGGTAGAAGGGGTGGCGTTCGTTGAGGCGGATGAAGGTCTGCTCTCCCAGGTGCGTGATCTCGAACATCTGGTCACCTGGGAAGTCCACTGTCTCGATTACGAACGGCAGGTCCTTGATCGCCTGCACGTACGCGGCCTTCTCTTCCTCCGAGTGGTTCTTGCCTGCGTCCTTCGCCATGTCGTCGTAGGCCCGCTCCTTTTCGGCAGGAGTGGGTGTCGCCTTGATGCGGGACTTCGGCATCGTGCGGTCTGCGCTCTTTACGGCCTTCGCGATAGGCGCATGTTCGCCCGAATGCTCGGCACGCTCCCTGTCCTGCTGGCCCCAGATGCGTGCCAGTTCCGCTCGGGCGCCGGGAATGACCTTCCGGGCGATGTCGCGCAGGGTCTTGCGCAGCTCGTCAGAAGGAACAGCACCCCTCTTCACATTCCGGACTCCCATGAGCCGGTCCAGCTCAGGGGTGAACCGAACTTCGAAGCCGATGAAGCGGTCCGGCGTCTTCACACCATCGGGATACATGCGTGCCACGTTCGTGTAACTGATCTCACGATCGAGGCGCAGGAAGCTGATCGCCCCCTCATTTTCGGGGAGACGCAGCTTCTTTGCCATGGCATCACCACCGGACCCCTTGTGGCGAAGTACCTCGGGGGGAGCGAGGGTGATCGTCACGTGAATCTTGTGCCCGGTTCCTTCGACAGGAACCTCCTCATTGAAGAAGACCTGCGGTTCGAAGTGGTGGGGACCACTGTGTACATGTCCGCTCGCGGTACGGCGCAGCTCCTCGGTCAGGACGTGATCCACCCACGTCCCTTGGCGACGGAAAGTGGGGTCGTGTGGACGGAGGTCCAGTCCATCGACGGTGATACGGATTCCACCGCAGAGGAACTCGCGGAACACACGCGAAAGCTCCTTGTTGAGCTCGTTCCGAACATGCTCAGGAGTGCTCCGGCCATGGCCGTCCGATACCCGGTCGGTCTTTGACCAGAGGACGAGCGTGCCGGATCCCTCCGGGAAGTATGCGAGCAGATGAGAAGGAAGGGGCTCGTCGTCCGGCGGTGCAATCCCGATCTTGCGGCCGGCCTTCTCTTCCTCCACGGCTGCATCCAGGTCGAAGAAGACATGTCGGATGTGATCACTGCCTTCAACTCGCGACCATGCGTCGATCCGCGTACCCACGCTGAGACCGGCGAGCTTCGCCCCAACGCCGAACTTGCCGATGGTGTCGTTGGACATGAAGCGCGTCGAGAAGCCGAGCTGGAGGTAGTGGTGCAGGATCTCCTCCTCCATTCCCCTTCCATCATCGATGAAGGCGATCTGCTCTATCACCTTCTTGCGGTTGCGCAGGCCCTCCTCCGTGACGATCTGGATGTGGTTGGCCTGGGCCTCGATGCTGTTGTCCACCACCTCTCCGACAGCCGAGGGGAAGTTATGACCGGACTCCCGCAAGCTCATCAGGGCCTGGCCAGAGAGAACTACAGGGATGGCGTTGTCTTCAAGACCGTTCACGAGGTGTCTCCTTAGATCGTCTTACAGGAGGGTTAGTGACGTTGCGGAGTCAGCGGGTGGAGGTGGCAGCGCACTGTCAGACAGCCTGCCCAACGGGTGGTGGGGGGGGGGGGGGGCCCCCGGCCCCCCCCCCCCCCCCCGGCGCGCCCCGGCCCCCAGCGGGGGGGCAATGGCCCGGCACACCACCGTTCTGCTCGCCGTGGCTAGCTGCGGTGGCGCTCACGATGCCCACGAACAGTTGTAGGGGTGGGCGTCAGCGCGCCCAGGAGGGTCGCCTGGTTACGAGCCCAGGGTTACCAACGCTTCGGTGAACTCACGGAGAGACCGCCGCGCTCGTTCCACGGTGGATACTGATACCCCAGTCCGACGCGCCGTCGCAGCTGCGGATTCACCACGCAGCAGTCCCTGGAGGCAGCTAGGTCCATGTGCTCCGATTGACGCCGCGTGATCGTGCAGGTGTTCGATGATCTCGTCGGCGATCGCGCTTTCCTCAGGGGTCACGCAAGAGATGAGGTCGGCGTGGACAGAACCATCGGTGCCGTAGGAGACGAGACGGCGGTGCCGGGCATCCGCCAACGGGCGGCCAGCAGCGGCGGCGCGTGCGTTCTCCCTGGATCGGTAGATGGTACGGCGGGCGTCCCGCAAGAGGTTGCGGCAGAGGTAATAGGCGTTGTCTGCGGCCCGGTTCTCGCCGAGGGCCAGGTTGAGAGCGGTGTCGATCTTGTCCAGGAACTCGGTATCCCGCGGTCCCTGCTCGTACATCTCGTACAGGCGGCACATTGCGTCGATGCGCACGTCACACAGCTGGAGCGTCAAGGCTCCCCCTCCCGGTGCCCGACGGCTATACGGCGGGCCCATGTAGGTTGTGACCTGCTGTCCCTTTGGCCCGCGTCGCCATGCGGTCGACTCGGGCATCAGCAGGTACCAGAACGGTAGCCCACCCCACTGACATCGGTCGGTGGAGCGGCCTCCATCTCATGTGGGACAGCTCCGGGCCGAACTCCCTCACGGGCCACGCCAATTGGCTGTCGTCACCCGAAGCCGAGCCGAGATTCTGGGGGTGTTCTCTGGTGCAGGTGCCTGATGTGCGGCAAGCCGTCGCGCAGCTCGTTCACGACCGTTCTCATGGGCGGGAGCAGCTGGTTCTATCGGCTTTGGCGACGCTGCAGCGGAGCAGGACAGACGCAGCTTGTCTCGGACTGGTCGCTCCCAGCCAGCCCGGCGATCTGCCGCTCCAGGGCCTTGACGTTCTCTGCACTATTGACGGTGGCAACCCCCTGGACCGTGACCGCCAATGGGTCGGCGACCAAGGCCGCCTTGCGCTCCCGGAGGATCTCGACAGCGACGGCCTGGAGTGAGCCCAGTCGCAGGTAGCGGGAGTCCAGGTCAGCACGGTCAGCACTTCCGAGTTCGGAGCGGAGGTACGCGTACTCGGCGTCGGTGAGGTTCACGCCGCTTCGGCCTTGGCACGTCGGGACGGACGAGGCGCCTCCGGCGCCCAGGCACCGGGGTGGGTGATCTGCTCGGCGAGGGCTGGATCGCTGACCTCCGTGCCAGGTTGGAGGAGCAGCGTCTGATGGGTCTTCGGGTCGGTGACGAAGACCGCGGCGGCGAGGCTGCGGGCGGCGGCCGGCATTACAAGACCTTCGCGGTGATGTGGATGTCGGGGACGTACATGATCGGCATGGCGACGGCGGCTCCCTTCGTCCAGACCTGGACCGGGTCGTCCTGGTGGTCGGCGGTGATGACGATGCCCGGGGCGTCCTCACGCTTGATGGCCGGCTTGGTACCGGAGGACAGGACCAGGGACTCCGCGGTGATGCCGTACTGGGTCTCCGCCCACGACTCGGGGTTGGGCGGGAGGAGGATCCAGCGGTCTTCGGGGATCACGCGCTGGTACGTGTCGTCGACGGAGATCTGGACGTCGTAGACGGTGATCGGGGGGAGGTCGTAGCGGGCGCGGACGACCTCGACCTCGTTCGGGGCGAGGACCGCTGTGGGGGTCGTGGAGCCGTTGACGCTGCCGTAGTACGCGGCCCGGTAGGCGTCGTTCGCGGCCAGCGTCGCCCGAGCCTTGTAGGAGGTGAGGACGCGGGCCGGGAGCGGGGCGCCGATGGAGCGCAGGTACTCGATCCAGCGCAGTTCGTCGGCGATCGGGTCGCTGGTCGGATCCGACCAGGGCTTCGCCGCCGTGGGCATGTTGGCGGCCGGGACACCGAAGTCGGCCTCCAGGGTGAGGCCGTTCTCGCCGTTGAGGGTGAACTTGCCGTCGAGGAGGAGGTCGCCGGCGGCCAGTTCCATGCGGTTGTGGATCGACTCGACGTGGCGTTCGATGTCGTCGTAGAGGAGCTCGACGAACTCCGACGAGTCTGCGCCGCGGGAGGCGTCGAGAAGGATCTGCTCCAGTTCGCCGACGATCAGCTTCTGGCCGAGCGGGGGCAGCATGCCCTCGGTGATGATCTTCTCGGCCTGGCGGCGGGCGACGGTTGTCTGGGCGTCGTAGGCGCGGAACTTGGCGGCGTTCACGCGTCGCTTGCTGCTCTTGATGCGGAACTTGACGGAGCTCAGGCGGCGTTCGGGCATGACCGTGCGGGTCAGTTCGAAGTCGGCCGGCGTCTGCATGGTGCGGGCGAAGGCGTTCAGGTCGGCTGCGTCGATGTCGCGCAGCAGGGTTTCGAGCATGGGGGCGGGATCCTCAGCGGGTCGGGAGCTCAGACAAAGTGGATCTGTGCGGTCGAGGCGGCGATGGTGGAGACGTCCAGGCCGCCGGGGATGTGGGCGGCGGCGATCACGCCGTGCCAGAGCAGGGCCGCGCCGACACGGAGGCTGCCCGGGGTGAAGGGCACGTCGGCGAGGAGTACCCCGGTGAAGGTGGCGCGGCCGTCGGTGGAATCTCCGTCCCAGGGGCCGTACATGCCGGTGGCGGTGATGCGGCCGAGGGGGATGCCGGAGTGCATGACGTTGTGGGGCTGGGCCGGGCCCGGCGGTGCGTAGTGAGTGCCCTGCGTGAACAGGCTCGTGTCGAGGGTGATGGTCACCGGGGTGTCGAGTCCGTGGATGGATGCCAGCCAGGGGCGGTCGGCGGTGGCGGACTGGGAGTAGGTGATCGGTTGGAGATCCACGCCGGGTTCCTCCACGAAGGGCGTGTCGGCGGTGAGGCCGTACGGTCACCGGTGGTGCCGTCGTCCGCGGAGGTGCAGAGGGCGCGGTCCCTGCAGGTGGCCGGAGGTTAGGAATCCCTGAGGTGGCCCCGGCGCCGGGCGAGGTCCAGACCGAACTGGCCCGGTCGGGGCGGAGTGCTGCCGGAACGTCCCGGGATGTTGGAGGGACTGCCCGAGGGCGGGGACGCCGGCGGCTGCGGGGAGCGGGCGTCGAAGAGTTCCGGGCGTCGCTGCTTCAGCTCCTCGGCAGCCTGGATCAGGGTGGAGTCGTCGGCATCCGGTTCGATTCGACGGGCGAGCAGGACGACCGCGTCTTCCAGTTCCGGGCCGGTGGCGCCCAGGCCGACCAGTGCGGCGCGGCGGGCGGCGTCACGCTCCCGTGCGGTGGCCTGCGCTTCCCGCTCCTGCGCCTGGCGTTCGCGCTCTGCCGCGGCTTGCTCACGGCGCTCGGCCTCGGAGAGACGTGCCTGTTCGGCGTCCCTGCGCTGCTGCTCGGCCTGGCGTTGGTTTTCCACGAACTCCGTGAGGGCCTTCGCGGACTCGAATCCGAGTTGACCGAGCAGGTCGCGGACCCCGGCGCGGCGGCCTTGGTCCTTCTCCCGCGCGAACCGGCGGGAGAGTTCGTCCTGGGGGATCGTGACCACGGCGACGCCGGTGTCCTCGGTTGCGGGCTCGGCGGCGGGCCTTGTCGGCTCTTCGGTCATGGGCACTCCTCGCCCAGACGCCCCCGCGTCGGCGCGGAGTCTAATACCCCTGGCCGGTCTGCGTGGTGCGGGATCTCCGGGTTCAGGCCGCGTCGTCGGTCACGGATTCCACCCCGTCGTCAGTGCTTTGCGGGGCAGCTGGCTCAGACCGGCCCGCAGCCCGGATGCGCTCCACCTCTTGGGCGGCATCCTCGATGGGGAAGCCGGAGTCGACCAGCATGCGCACGCCGGTCTCCAGCGAGAGCACACCTGCCTGTACTCCGCGGGTCACCAGGTCGAGGGTGCCGGTCAGATCGGTCGGCAGGTAGGGGCCGAAGACGATCGTGGCGCGGGGGTTGTCGCCGGGAGGCAGCACGCCGCCGAGTTGGTACAGCCGCTGCACCATCTTCAGCAGCAGCGGATACTTCACCTCGCGAGCGAGCCGCATGGAGCGGACCATGGCGTCGAGTGGACCGAAGCTGAGTTGCAGGGCGTACCCGGACGGAACCTCGGAGGGACGGATCGTGCCCAGCACGCTGCCCGGCAGCCGGGTCACCACCGACAGGCGGTCGCGCAACGTCTCCACGTAGGCACGCAGCTCGGCCAGCTGTGTCGAGGTGTCGACGGTGCTGAGCTGGCCGTTGTCGCCGAGCGGCCAGAGCATCCCCGGTTCGACCTGGACGGGCAGCGGGTTGCCGGTCCTGCGGTCGACCGGGAGACGCGCCCCGGACAGGCCGATGATCGGTGATCCGGTCGTGGCTGAGGCACGCTGGCTGTCGGTGTCGGCGGCGGCGAGGTCATCGAGGAGCTGGGCGGCGGACAGCAGGCTGGACTTGCCGTAGTGCTCGGCACTGTCGATCGTGTTCGGTACGTGGATGACCGGGATGAAGTCCAGCTGCAGATCCAGGTGGTTGAGGACTTCGCCGTCGGCGTTCGTGCGGAAGCGGGCGCGGGACAGGGAGAGCACGTTGATGTCGCCGGTTCGGTCCAACTGGTCCAGGTCCCATTCGGCGTCGGTGAGGTAGCAGGTGGTGGTGCTCGGTCGGCTCGACCACGGGTACGTGCGCGCGGAGGCGCCGTCCTCGATGGGGCCCAGCTCGTAGGTCACACGGCGCAGGGTGCCTTTGCGACCCGTTGCCGGGTCTTCTGGTACCTCCCATGCCAGGTGGACGCGTTGCGGGTAGTCGTCCGTGTCGAGGGCGCCGTCCGGCAGCACCGGGAAGTAGAAGCCTGGGTCGATGGTCTTCAGCACCGGGCGGTTCCTCGTACGGGACCAGGCAAGAAGGTAGACGGTGTCGCCGAGCAGTACGGCCGAGCGCTCGGCGCTCTGCATGCGCATCGGCAGCTGCTCGGACTGCGCCCACTGCCGCAGCAGGGTCTCCCGCTCCTGTGCGGCCGGGTCCTCCTCGGCGCCGTCGACGATGATCTGCTGAGTCTCGCCGAGCAGGTGGCTGAGCGTCTGGTCGACGATCAGGGAGGCATCTCCGTACTCGCGTCGGTCGTCGCCGTCCTCGTCGAGCAGGGCTGCGGCCTGGTTGCTGTCGTACGCGGCGAGCACCGTGTACGCGGCCAGGCGCCGCCGGTCCGTATCGGGCAGCCACGAGGCAGCCATGGGGCCGGGGAGCCGCGTCGGCCGGCCTTCGGCTGCCGCCTGGAAGGCCGGCTTGTACGCCAGCGCTCCCCACGTGTCGATGATCAACCTGTGTAAACGCCGCATCTGTCACTCCCCGGTCGAACTGAGCGGCGCAGTCTAAGACCCATCACTGGACGCTTGATTTCTAGGATTGTTCTGCGTTCTCCTCTAAGCTAGAGTGAAGCGCAGAGAGTTGAGCTGGCGGCGAGCCGCCAACCAGGGAGGGGAAGCTTGTGGCAACACTCACCATTCACTTCGACCCAGAGGTGCTGGCGCACATCGCTGCGGCAGGAGCTGAAGGGACCGTAGAGGTCAACGTGTCGATTGGCGGGGATGCCGGGACTGCCAAGGCTACGTCGGCGCCTCCCACCGGGCCCCTGGCTCCGCTCATGGCGGCGGGCCTGCTCAAGGCCAACGAAGTGCTGACGTTTCGCCAGACTCGCGCGCGACGGTCCGCCACGGCCATCGTCCAGCCGGATGGGCAGCTGATCGTCGAGGGAAAGGCCATGCCCTTCCAGTCGCCCTCCAAGGCTGCCAGTGCTGTGACAGGGAACGCCATCAACGGCTGGACGCTCTGGCGGCTGCCCGATGGTCGGACTCTGGATGATCTCCGCAACGAGTTGATGGCTGCGGAGGACTGATGTGAGCCGTTGGCCCCGGCTTGCCAGTCTGGGCCGGGGCCAACAGCGGAGGTTCAACGCCTGCCGGTGAGACGCCTGTCCGTGGACGCCGTAGGTGCTTCCGGAGCCGAAGGGTCCAGGAGCAGGTCGGTCAGAGCCCAGACGCAGGAATCGAGCAGGTCAGGAGATTTCTCCTCGGACTCAGAGGCACCCACATACGTCGTCATCTGCTCCTCGAGGGCCGCGAACGTGCGGGGCGAGCCCGCGTGACTGATGCGGGACTGCTCATACAGCATCGCCACCGGCGCCGCCCGGGCCCGCTTGCCGCGCGTGGCGTGGACGACGCGGCAAGGGACGGTCGGGTCGACCTCGGCGAGGAGGGCGGGGAGGTAGTCGCCGCCGTTGTTGGCCTCGATGACCACGCAGTCGGCCTGGTGCTCGTGGTACAGCGCGGCGGCGCGGCGCATCGCGGCCGTGGGTGTGTAGCGGTCCTGTTCGGCGTGGAGGACGTAGCCGCGGGGGCGGCGGTCGCCGTACATCTGCTCCAGCGGGTAGGAGCGGCCCGCCACGGTGAAGGCGGTCAGGTCCGCGGAGTCCGTTGTAGTGACGGCCGGGTCGACGGCGACGACCAGGCGGTCGAGCGGCGGGACCGCGGTGCGGGCGATGCGGAAGCCCTCGACCTCGAACATCCACTGCTTCCACAGGGCGCCCTCGACATCTTCGAGCAGCATGCCGTCGAGTTCCTGGCGGCCCAGGCGGGTGCCGCCGTACTCGGAGTCGAGTTCGGCGAGTGCGGCGGGGGAGAGGTTGGCGCGGTTGTCCTCGGTGCGGCCGGTCGTCAGGAGCACGGTGGAGCCGGGGCGGCGGCCGCGCTCGACCAGGCGCTTGACGTGGGGGAGTGGCTTGGGCGTGGTGGAGATGACGACCTGCGGGCTCGGTGCCTCGCGCAGGCAGAACCACAGCATGTCGTACACCGACTGGGCGGTGTGCCGGTTCCAGGCCGCGTACTCGTCGAGCCAGCCTTTGTCGAAGGCGAAGCCGCGCAGGTTGTCCGGGGTCTCGGCCCCGAAGCCATAGATCGCTGAGCCGTTCTTCAGGCGGAGGGTGGTCAGGCCGTTGCCTGGGCTGTAGCGGCGGACGTCCTCGGGTGGGATGACCGCCAGGAGGCCGGACTTGGGGGACTCGAAGCAGATCTCCTTGACCAGGGTGGCGTTCTTCGCGACGACCGCGATCATCGTCCCCGGTGTCGCCGCCCACTCCCGTACGGCTTCCGCCGCGGACTTCGTCTTGCCCCAGCCTCGGCCGGTCAGCATCATCCATGCCGCCCAGTCGCCCTCGGGCAGGCGCTGCGTGGCACGGGCGTGGTGGTGCAGCCAGCCGGCGTGGGGCAGGCCGTCGCAGTCGGGGCGATCGCATGCCCAGCGGCGTGCCGAGACAGCGTCGGCCTCGATCAGCGCGGTGATCTCGGCGTGTAGTTCGGCGTCGGACATGCCGGCCGGGTCCGGCAGCGCGGTCAGCGGATCGGCGGTCACGGCTATTCACCGCCCAACGTGCTGATGCGCGCCTCGAGTTCGCGGCGCAGCTGCTCCATGCGGGCCCGGCGTTCCTCGTCCGTCAGGCCCGACACGTCCGCCGTCTCCATCCCCTTGGAGGTCGACGCGGCGGCGTCGGCCAGGTCCATGCCGTACGCCTGGCGCTCGATGCGGATCGTGACCTCCAGCCAGCGGATCACGTCCGAGGGGCTGAGGCGTGAGGGGTCGAGCTGCTGGAGCTGGGCGACGATCTTCGACTGGGCCGCGGAGGCCAGGCGAGCGTGTCGCCGGGCCACCTCTCGAGCGGCCTGCTGTTGCTCGGCGCGCCACAGGCGGTCCTGCTCCCGGTCCCACGCCTCGGCGCGCAGCACCCAGCGGTGTGTCGTCGACCAGCGCTCGATGAGCGTCCGGGACTTGGCCAGGCGTTCGGCGACCTTGCCGATGCTGCGGGACAGGCCGAGGTCGCGGTAGCAGGCGAACGCCTCCCACGCGGCGGTCGACTCACCCGGCTGCCGCTCCCATGCCTCGGCGCTGTCCGACATCCGATCACTGCTCTCCCGACTGGCTTGTCTCCTCCCACTCCCCTCCTGACGGACGTCCTGTCTCAGCTCGACGGGCCTCGCAGAGCCGGGTCGAGGAGGCCGAGGTGCGCCAGGAGGTCGGCGCAGTCGGCGCGACGCTGTGCGTGTTCCCCGCCGACGGCGCGGGCGGCGACCTGGAGGGCGGCCCTGCGGCGTACGGAGTCGGGTAGCGGGGTGACGGAGACGGTGCGCTCCCACGACGCGGAGTCCTTGGCGAGGTTCATCAGATCTCTCCCTCGGGGATGTCGTCGGGCTCCAGCTCGCCCGCGAGGAGGCGAGCGAGCTGGTCGGCGAGGCGGAACGGTTCGTCCGCGAGGTGTTCTCTCAGGACACGGGCCAGACCGGCGGCTGTGCGGTGAACGGTGGTCAGGTGGTCGATCTCGGCGTGGAGCAGGTTCGACTCGCCGGCGTACGGGCCGCTCACGAGGCGGGCCTCCGGAAGTCCGGGGGAAGAGCGGCCCGCTGCCGTGCCGGGCCGAGCACCCGCAGGACGGTGGGCAGATCGCGAGGGCGCCATACGGCGACTTCGAACCCGCTGTCGGCGAGGTGGGCCAGCCACTCGCGCTGGGCCGGGCGGATCCGCCCGGTGTCGGTCTTGAACTCGACGAACAGCGTGCGGCGCTGGCCGAGGTGGCCGAAGACCTCGTCGGGCCAGCCCGGGTCGGAGCGCCGGGAGTCCGCCGTGTGGTACTGCAGGCGCCAGCCGTAGCGCGTGGCGATGTCGCGGACCTGATGACGCCACTGCTCCTCGTTCGTGCCGGTCACCGACCTCGCCGACTCCGCCCGGCCGACGGCCGGCGGGAAGCGCTCGGCCTCCAGTCGGTCGAGTGGCCCGTACCGTTTGGTGAGCAGCCTGCGGTACAGCTCCCCGTTCACGGGGCACCGTCCAGGAGGTGGTAGCCCGTACTCGTCGGCCGCAGCCGCTCCAGCGCGATCCGGGTCCGCTGCCCGGTCCGGCCGCCGGGGGTTGCCGCGGTGAGCACCGTGCAGTACGCGTAGCGGGCGTCGACCTCGTCGACGCGTACCGTGCGGCCCTCGCTTCGCTTGTCGTTGTCGGCCCACACCTGGCCGACCCGCACATCGGGCCGCTTCACGCCGCACCCGCCAGGTAGTCGGCTGCCCACAGCTCCAGGGCTCGCCACCGTTGGCCGGCCTCGATGTCGCCGTCCCGCTCCATGCGGTCGATGGCCAGCTGCACGACGGCCGCGGCGTCGGCGGGCATGGTGCGGGTGGCCAGCACCGTCTCGACCGGGGCGGTGCCCTTGCGGGTGGCGGTCCGCTCGTCCGGGTCGTACCAGCCCTCCGCCAGCTCACCGAGGTGGCGTTCGACCAGCGCGAGGATGATCGCGAACACGGCGGCGACGTTGCCGATGTTGTGCGCGCCCTTCACCGTGTCGAGCGTGTCCAGCACGCTCTCGTACTGCTCGATGCGCGCGAGCCAGCGGGCGTCGGCCGATGCGGCCTTCCGCGCGGCCTCGAAGGCTTTCTCCGCGGCCTCCTTCTCCTCCGGCAGGAACACGATCTGCACCGTCGCGAAGTCCAGGTTGGCCTCCGCGAGACTCGGCACGCTGATCTCGTCCAGCAGGTCGAGCGTCTTGTCGTCCAAGCCGGAGTACAGGCGCATGGAGACGTCCTCCAGCTCCTCGTACAGCGCTTTGAGGGTGGCTGGGTCGTCCTCACCCACGATCGCGTTGTGTGCCAGCTGCAACGCGATCTGCCGCTGCCTGGGAAGCGGCTCGGTGATCTCCATCCACCAGATTCGCTCCAGGCCAGCCTCGACGGCGGCCTTCGTGCGGTGGTTGCCCGACAGCACGATCCGACGCCCCGACTCCAGGTCGTTCCACACCAACGGGGTCGAGGTCAGCGCCCCGTCGGCCCGAATGTTCGCCACGAGGCGCTGGAACTGCTCATGCCGCATGAACCGTGCGTTGACGTCCAACAGCGTCAGCTCACGCGGGTCGCCCTCGACCATGCGGGGCTTGAGCGGCTCACTCATGGCCTCCTGTCCTCCTTCAGTCCCTCGGCCTGTCCGTGCTTTCTCCTCCACTGCGCGAACCCTTCGTTGAGCGACCAGCGGCCCAGCTCTCCGCCGTAGTCGAGCTGGTAGCGGTAGGCGGGATCGGTGGAGTCCTTGCGGGAGTTCAGACGCAGCAGCCCGCGGTACTTCATGGAGGCCGGGCGCTGGGTGAACGCCGTCGTGTTCAGCCTGGTGAGGCGGGTGTTCATCGTGCGCTGCGCCAGGAACTGCGCCTCCGCCGACAGCGCCGCGTACAGCACGAGCTTCGCCAGCCGCCCGTACGACGTCGGCGCCACCGGGAAGTCCGAGAGCAGGTACACGTTGTGCGGGTCGTACTTCGGCGTCGAGAACGCGAACGCGCCCACCACGACCCCGTCGACGAGCACCGCGAGCGCCATCGTCGGCGTGCCCGGGCGGATGTTGTGGTTCATGTACTGCGAGCGCAGCGTCGCGAACTGGCCCATCGACAGCGGGGCCAGCGTCAGCGTCTCGCCGAGGCGCTGGCCCGGTACGAGGCGCGGGGCGCGCACCGGCTCCAGGCGCTGGTTGGGGCGTACGATCCGCGACCGCGGCACCGACGAGTACACGTTGATCGGCAGACCGCGGTTGGCCGTCTGCACCTGACCGCGCAGATGGTCCGCCAGCTCGTCGACGTCGTAGTGCAGCCCGAGCACCCAGTGAGGACGGTCGGTGACGCGCTCGATCAGGGTCTGCTTCGCCGCGTCGTCCAGCGGCGGGTACTCCGGTGTCGGCCAGTCCAGGTGCTTGTCCAGAGCCGCGAACTGACCCTCGTAGTCCCCGGCGTAGAACGGCGGGAAGGCGACGACCGGGGCGTCCGCCGGGACCTGTTCGGCGAGCCACTGGTTCACATCCATCGGCGCGTACGACGCCAGGCGCAGCGGCAGCGCCTCGATCTTCGCGACCGTCTTCGCGTGCAGTTCCGGGAACTGCCGGCGATACGCGGCCAACATCCGCCCGTAATACGGATGATCGCCGCGCCCGATCCACTGGAAGAACCGGGATCCGAGTAGCACCACGGCGAGGGTCCCGGCCCGGCCGTCCATGTACGGGGCCAGCCAGTCGAGTTCGTCCGCCGACTCGGCGCGGATGGCTATGGGCAGTTGCTGCCCGGCGAGGTACCAACCGATCGCGGAGGAGTACAGCTGCACGTCGCAGCCGTGGAGCCGGAAGCCCGAGTCGTGCAGGACGCGCTCGATGGTGAAGTTGCCCGAGCAGCCGACGTGGATGTCCTCGGACTGGTCACGCCACGTGGTGGCGTGCTCGTGGATGATCGCGCGAAGGTCCGCGGGGATCGAGCCGTGGAACACCGTGCCTCCCCGCTGTGGTGACTTCTTCGTTCGTTCCGGCCTTGAGCCTCGTCGAGGGTGGGACGCGGGCCCGGAGGGGCAGGGGGCTGGTCCTGCCGTGCCGGACCGCCTGGGAACCAGGAGGCGCGGGGGACGCCTGGAGGGGGATGGTTCCTTGGCTGGTCGGCTCCGCACCACGTGCCTGTGCGGACGCGTCCTCGAGCGCCGGGCCCGACTCGAACGAGCTCCTCCCCACCGGGGGCGGGGCGTGCTGCCAGATGCACCACCGACGCGCGGCGGAGCCGACCGGGAAGATCGCCTCGCCACGATGAAACGCTATCAGACGTACGACTGTCACAACACATGTGGTGGGTGCGGTGCTGCACCCACCACATGGATCGTCAGGCTGGGGCGACTGTCATCACTGCTCCGGTGGCAGGAGGTCCAGCAGGCTCAGCGTCCCCATCGGGCACTCTTGCGGAAGGTGTGGCTTTGCCTTCGCTCTCGCCGGCCCGGGCTCGAACAACTCCATCTGCCCAGGCGGCGCCGCTTTCGGCCTAGGCGGGGCCTCGAAGTCCTCCCGCCTCATCTCGGCCCAGTTGGGCCCGCGCTCCTCGCTCACAGCAGCGTCCCCTGCTCGAACGCGGGTCCCAGTGGCCCGAGCTCCCTCACCTTCTCTCCGGTCCTCTCCTTCCACCAGGCGGCGAACATCCGCCGGTGGCACCACTGGTCCGGCTTCGACAGGTCCTCGAAGCACAGCAGCACCAGCCGCAGATCCCCCGCCGCCTTCGCGATCCCCTGGAACCGTGACGCGTAGAACTTCACGCCGTGCCGGTCCAATTGGGCCCGATATGCCGCCTCGTACACCGGCCGGGCCGACCCGAAGTACTCCCGACTCGGCGCCGCCTCCCGCACCTGGTGCTCCAGCGAGTACGGCAGCGTCCATCGTGGCGCGCCCAACGTGATGCGCACCGGCACCCCCATCGACGGCTCGAAGTCCTGGTACCTGTGCGTGAACAGCTCGAACACGTTCCTCCCTCGCGCCGGTTCCGGCGTACCGCACAGCGGGCAGTCCGGGTCCGGCTTCTCCTCATGGCCCTCGTCGCTGTGGGTGTTCTCCCACCCGGCCAGCTCGAAGCAGGCGTCGCACAACCGCACACCGAGCGCATCCCGCGCGACGCTGTCGGAGCCGAACACGAGGCGTCCCTCGCTGTCCACCGCCACGGTGTCCCTTCCGGGTCCCGGCACGGGTACCACTCGCAGGTGCCGCCCGCATGACCGGCAGGGGATCATCGTGCCCAGCGCGGCCGCCAACCATCCGCACCCTGGCGTCACCACGCCACTTGCCAGGAGGCCGGCCGCCTGGTCCGGGTCCAGGCGGTCGCCCTCTTTCACGACGACTTCCATGTCGCCCGCCTTTCCGCGCGTCCCGAGGGGCGTCACTGAAAGTCGGCGGCCGACCGGGGGGCTGCCTCCCTGGCCGGCCGCCGGATCGTTCCGCGCACCCGCGACGCACTCACTCAGTTCTCGCGGTGCCGACTTTCGGCAATAACATTCTATCTTCAAGTGACTGGGTGTGTCAATATAGTTTTATCATTGGGAGTTCCGCCTACTGCCCCACTCGCCCCCCACGGCCACCCCATCCCGTACACGCCGCCCCCGGTGCCCGCCGATACGAAACAGCCGGGACCCGCACCAGGGCCCCGGCTGCAACACATGCGCTCGGGCAGCAGCTCAGGCGGCAGCCTTGAGCTCCGCCTCTGAGGGCTCCTCGGTCGCCACCCCGGCGATCTCGGCCTCGCTCGGCTCCTCCGCGCCCTCGACCTCCTCGATCGCCTCGGCCTCCGGCTCAACCTCCAGTTCCGGCCGCACCGTCAGCTGCTTGGCCTCCGACATCGCCTTCGCCTTCCGCAGCTTCTTCACCGCTTCGGCCGCCGCCTTGCGCACCCGCTCCACCGCGTCCAGCTGCTTGCCGACCTCGCCCTCGAACAGGTCCGCCAGTTCCGACGGCGTCATCTTCCCCAGCTCCTCGAGCAGGGTCCCGGCCCGCTCGACCTGGTCCACCCTGCCCCTGGCCTGCTTGCGCTCCTTGGCCTTGTCCTCCTTCTCCTTGTCCGACAGTTCCTTCTCGGAGAAGAAGCCCTCCTGGTTCTCCTTCATCCGCAGGGCCTGTGCGAAGGTCGAGGCGTCCGTCTCCGTCTTGAAGTCGCCCTTCATGTACCGGGTGACCGCCACCTTCTGGTTCGCCGGCGTGAGCTTGGAGAGGTACCAGGCGAAGTCCGCCTTGATCTTCCCCTCGGCCACCAGTTCCGCGATGTCCGTGGTCAGGTTCAGCAGGTCCATCCGCCACCGCACGTAGTCGGTGGTCTTGCCGAACATCTCCGCGATGCGCTCTGCCTGATAGCCGAACCCGACCAGGTCCGCGTACGCCTGCGCCTCCTCCATCAGCGTCATGTCCGCCCGGCCGATGTTCTCGGAGATGCCCATCACGAACGCCTGCTCGTCGTCGACGCTGCCGACGACCTTGGCCTCGATGGTGGTGGCGCCCTCCACGAGGTGCATCGCGCGCCAGCGGCGCTCTCCCATCACGATCTGGAACTTGTCGCCGGCCGGCCGGACCACGATGGGCTGGAGCTGGCCGACCGAGCGGAACTGGGCCGCGAGCTCCTCCAGCTTGGCCTCGTCGAAGAACTTGCGGGGCTGGTCCGGGTTGGGCTCGATGTCCGCGAGCGGGATCGCGATGACCTCGATGTTCGCCTCGGTGACGCTCATTTTCGTCGACTCCTCGCACTTTCGGTCTCGCAGGACGGGTTCCTGTGAGGTGATAGCTAAATACTATGATCAATCGATCATGAGCGTCAAGTAAGTTTTATACAATTGTGTGCCAGTGAGGGAAGGGAATCAGTCTTCCGTCTCAACATATGTAGAAGGGAGAAGTTCCGGGTTCAGCTCGACGTCGGCCCCGATGAACACCTTCCAGATCTCCATATCCCGCCAGCTCTCGCCCTCCGGGTCAACTTCCGGTGCCCCGATGGAGCTGCTCTCGCCGCGCGCCCCCGTCGCTTCCAGCGGGTCGTGCCGCTCCATGTCGTCCCCTCGGTTACCTGTGGTGTCCCTCTGTGATCCGGTGCTCGTGCTGCCGCGCCCGCCTGGTTCCCGCGCCCTCGGGGAGGGGTCGGCCGTGCGGGGCGGTCCGGACGGCCGTGTAGGCGAGTTGTCGGCGGCTCGCATCGAGGGCCCCTCTGGTGGCAGGCGTCGTGGGAGTGGGGCGGCCGGCCTGTCGTGTCAGGGTGTCCGGAAGTGGAGGGTGGGCGTCCGGGGTGCCTGGCATGAGCACAACCGCTCAATTACGCTACGGATCCAACACATGACCTTCACGAACTGTCAAGGATCTTTGGGTTGTTGAGTCTTGATCGGCCAAAGATATGTGGTCACCGGCTGCCACGTGGCCTGCGGACTGGCCGGCAGAGGAGATGCTCATGACGCCGCCTGACGGCACGGCCGTGGACGAGTGGTCGTTCAGCGCCCGGATGCTGAACCTGCTTTTCGAAGCGGCGGCGGCGGCGCGCAACGGCGTGGAGTACACCAACTCCGAAGTCGCGGCCGCCATTAACCAACGTGCCGGCAGGCGCGTGATCTCCGACGAGACGATCCGCAAGCTGCGTACACCGGGTGGTCCTCAGCCGTCGTTCGACAGGGTCGCCCACCTCGCCGCCTTCTTCCAGGTGCCGCTCGACGCCTTCAAGGACGGCACCCACACTCACGAGGCCGTCGCCGCCGAAGCGGGCAAGTTGCTCGAAGCGCGCCGGAAACACACGGAGAAGGTGGACCGCGAGGTGGCGAAGGAAGCCGACGACATCCGGATGCTGGCACGCAGCGCCCGACGGCTCGACTCCCGCGGACTGAAGCTCGCCATGGAGTTCATCTCCAGCTTGCAGAAGATGCAGAAGCACCAGGACTGAACGCCGACCCTCCCGGAAGCCTCCAGTGATGAGCCCCCTCTTACCGATGACCGCGGGCGGTGTCTCCCACCCGTGCTGAGACCTGCCCTGCGCCGCCGCTGTGTCGAAGCACTCGACGGCTTCCCCGTACCGCACCCCTTGACCATCGAGACGCTGCACCGGGCCGCCGTCGAACACCACGACCGGCCCCTGGTCCTGCACCGGGAACCGTTCCCGCCGGGCCTCCAGCGCCCGTGCGGCATGTGGTGGCCGACGGAGGAGGCGGACCACATCTGGGTGGCGCCCGAAGCGGCCGGTGCTCACGCCGTGCACACGTACGCCCACGAGCTGGGCCACCAGCTCCTTGGCCATCCTCCGCTGCCTCTCATAGCCGCCGGCGAGAAGCCGTCCGAGCCCGTCGAACCCGCGGAGTCGGTGACGTTCACGTGGCTCTCCCCGGCGTTTCTCGACGGTGATCTCCTGGGAGTCCGTACGCGGTCCTCGAGCCGCCACCGCGATCCGCTGTACACCGAACGCGAGGACGAGGCAGAGTCCTTCGCCGTCCTTCTTCGGCAGCGCGCCGCAGCGCACAGCTCAGGTCGACACGCCGACCCCCTGCTGGACCGGCTGCACCGCAGCCTCTGACCGACAGCTGGAAAACCCTCACATGATCAGAGACGACGTCATAGCCCTGTGCACCATCGTGCCCTTGTGGGCCTGGTGCCTATGGCGCATCGGCTATATCAGAAGCACTCGCGGGCAGCGGGAGCTGTGGACGGTCCTGGCGCTGCTCGCGCTCGGCGCGACACTGCGCCTGAGCCACGTCGAGCGTGCTGTCACCCGGTGGTCGGGTGTCACCGACATCTCGGTCCTGGTCAAACACCTGGCGGTCATCCTCAGTTCCGTGCTGCTGTGGCGCTGGGTGGATTCCATAGCGGCCGATGGTGGGCGCCATCGGTGGTGGCGGAGACTGACAACCGCATGGCCGCGCACCATCACCGCGGTGGTCGCCGTCGCCGGTGCCGGCGCGACGTTCCCCTTCTCCAGGCCCTCGGTCGTGGAGGCCGACGGCGACCGGAACTTCATCGTGGCGCAGTCGGGCGATCTGGCCGGGACCGTGTACGTGGCCGCTTACCTGGGCACCATGGCCGTGGCCCTGACCTTCTCCGGCGCTCTGTGCACGGTCGCCGCCCGGGCGGCACGGCGTTCCGGTCAGCGGATGTTCAGCACGTGCATGTACCTGATGTCCCTCGGCTGCTGGACAGGGGTCGGCTACTCCCTCTTCCGGGGCAGTTACCTGGTCTACGGCCTGGCCGACATCGCCTATCCCATGTCCGCTGAGGCTGCCGACGATGTCGCGAGCCTTGTCCAGGTCGTTGCCATCGGGCTGATTCTGGCCGGCGTGTCGTTCCGAGGCTGGGAGAACGCCACGCGCGTGGTCCGGCGCCGGCGCTGGCTGATCGCGTTGCGATCCCTGTGGCTGGAGCTGGTCTCCGTTCTGCCCGCCGAGGCCATCGTCCGTGTTCTCGCGGAGGCTCCGTCGCCGTCCCGCGACCGGTACCGCCTGCGTGGCCTGTGGGAACGGCTGGACCAACGGGTGCTCGACATCAGCGACTCCGCCCTCGAGGTCCTTCCCTGGATCGCGGCGGACCTGCCGCTGAGAGCCCTGGAAGCCGCCCGCGCCCACGGCTTGGAAGGCGGCGACGCCGAGGCCGCGGCTCAGGCGCTGTGCCTGCGGACCGGCCGCCGCGGTCGCGCCGACGACGAGCCCCGCGCTGACAGCTCTCCGACCTCGCCGCTCCTGACCATGGGCAACGACCTGGACGTCAACGCGGCCTGGCTCTCACGGGTCGCCAAGTACTACCACTCCCCGCTCATGGATGCCCTCGAGGCCCGCCTCACCATCAGGAACCTCACATGACCACCATGCCCACTGTCGAAGACCACGCTGCTGAAAACCGTGCTGCACGAACCGTCACCGACGGCCTGGAGCCGAAGAACGTCATCCTCGCCGTGTGCCTCGTGCTCGGGGTGGCCCAGGACGACGTACTCGTCGGGTTGGCCTGGGCCGTCCACGCCATCGTGTTCGCCGCCGTGATTCCCATGGCGTACATCAAGTACGGGATCCGCGCGGGACGTTGGCAGGACCGCCACGTGGGACAGCGTGAACGGCGCCTGCACCTCATACCCGTGATCATGTCGTCGGTCGGCGTCGCCATCGCCGCCATGGTGGTTCTCGACGCACCGCCGCAGATGACCGCCTTGGTCGTGGCGATGCTGGCCACGCTCGGAGCGATCCTGCCGGTGACGGCGTTCTGGAAGATCAGCGTGCACACCTCGGTCTCGGCCGGGGCCGTCGCGATCCTGACCGTGGGAGTCGGTCTCTGGTGGACGGCGGCCTTCCCGCTGGTCGCGCTCATCGGCTGGTCGCGGGTCGCCCTGCGGGACCACACGCTGGGTCAGGTGGTGGCCGGTGCGGCACTCGGCAGCCTCGTAGCGGGTGGCGTCTTCACCTGGCTGACCTGAGCAGGTCCCCTGCGGGCGGCCGGACGCCGCCCGCAGGTGCGGGCGTCACCGCCAGAAGATGTCGAACCGGGTCTCGTCGAACTTCCGCGAACCGCGCACCGTCGCCGGGCCCACGCGCACCTCCCGTACGGTGAGCTGGACCAAGTTACGGCGCTGCTGGCGACCGGCAGTCTCGTTCCACCAGGTCTCGACGCCCTGTGGGGTCAACTCCGGCAGCTCCTCGAGTGCCTTCCCCCGACGTACAGCGGCCATCGCCTCTCCACGGCGGTTCTCGAGGGCGGCCTTCGCCGCCCTGAACTCGCTGAGGTTCAGGTCCCTGGCGCCGAACGCCTTCGCCAACTCCTCCTTGTGGCCTCGCAGTTCCTTCAGGAACTCCTCACCCCGACGAGCCTCCGCCGCGAACCGGTCACGGATCGCGGCCAGGCGCTTGAGCTGCTTCGGGCCGGCCAGCCGGGCGACGACGCGTTCACCCACGTACTCGTCTAGCGGCTCGGCGGAGATGCGCACCTTGCCGCAGCCTTCGCTCTCGCAGACGTACCCTCGCCCGCCGTTCGCCGTGGACCTGGGCGTCAGCGGCTGCTTGCACAGCGCGCACGTCGCCGTGCCGCCGGAGAGATAGTGCACGTGCCTGGGCCTGGTGCCCTGGCTCTTCCTGTTCCCCTGGAACAGTTCCTGCAGGGCGCCGAACGTCTCGCGGTCGACCAACGGCTCGGCGGGACCCGGAACCAGCTCACCCTCCGCGTTCTCTCTGAGGCCGGCAATCGCCGGATTCAGGAGGCGGCGGCGCAGCGTCGTCGGAGACCAAGAGCGCCCCGACACCGTCGGACCCGCGTTCTCAGTCATCCAGTCCGCGGTCTCCGCGAGTGTCCTCTTCTCCTCGAGAAGACGCTTGGCGGCCGCCGCCAGCCAGGCAGCCTCATCCGGGACGGCGGTGACACCGTCCGTCTCGTGGCCATAGGCCCTCATGTTCTCTCCAGCCCGATTCCCCCTGCTTCCCCGGACAGGGTATGCCAAAACGCAGCATTGTCACCCCGACATGTAGAGCTGTTCGTGAGTCCGGTTCAGCCGCTGCATGGCGGACTGTACAGCGGGGAGATCGGCTACCGGGGAGTTCGGGCATTCTGGCATGTGCCGATTGACGGCTGGTGTGGCGGAGACCGTGCAGTGCCGGATGTCGAGGGGGCGGATGGGGCTTGCGGTGTCTCGCTGCCTTTTCTTACGGCCGAACCCCCAGTGCTTCCCACAGCTCGGAAGTCAGCACCCTGCGCTTGCCCTTGCCGTACGGGTGCACGGGCACCGGGAACTCTCCGGACTTGATCAGTTCGTACGTTGTGTTCCTGCTGAAGCCGAACGCCCTGCCGGCCGTCAGGACGTCGACCGTCACGGGCAGGGCGAGGACCTCGTCCCGGGTCACTGAAGCACCACCGCCTCCGAGGTCGCGTCGGTGGCCGGATCGTTTCGCTCTGGCATGTTCAGACTCTCCTGTTCCGCCCCCGCGCCTCCCAGGAAGTCCCGGCGGAGTCTAAGTTCTCTCCTGGCTACGGAACAAGATCCATGCCAAAGATGTATGGCGCCTGGCTGTGATCTGCCACGACACATGTTCTTTGTTGGCGTCGGTCGCTCCATCGTCGGTGCAGAGAGGGCTCGTGACGGTACTGGAGTCTTCAGCGGGCGCTGTGCCCTCTCATCCAGATAGGAGACAGACCTTCTGTCTCTACATATGATCGCGGCTGCGTGGCTGCTCAGGTGAGTTCCAGGAGGGGATGTGTTCAAAGGCTCTGTCTACAAGCGCTGCGCGTGCAGGGGGCCCGTGCTGGACGAGGACGGCGAGTTCGTCCTCGACAGCAGAGGCAGACCGAAACAGCGGCAACTCGGCTCGGAGTGCCCGCAGATGGGCAAGCGTGACCATGGCCTCTGGTACTTCACCATGGAGCTGCCGGCCGGACCGGATGGCAGGAGACGCCGGGTCCGCAGGGGCGGCTTCCTCACCAAGAAGAAGGCCGAGGACGAGGCGCAGAGCCTGTGGGACGAGGCGCAGGACGGCATCGACGTCCTCTCCGACGAGACAGTCGAGCACTTCCTGCTCCGCTGGTTCGACAAACGCGTCGACCTCAAGCGCTCCACACGCGAGAGCTACCGCGACCACATCCACCGGGTCTTCATCCCGGCGCTCGGCCAGATCAAGATGCGGGACTTGCGTACCCGGCACCTGCAGGAGATGTTCGAGCAGATCTGGCGTGACAACGAACAGCGCGCCGCCAACCGGGACGCCGCCGAGCTGGCCAGGCTGGAGTGCGAGGCCGCCCATCGTGCCTGGAAGCGGGCGGCCAAGCCGCGCCCGCCCGAGCTGCGTCAGCACTGGAACGCGGCCAAGGAGAACCTCCGCGAGGCCCGCCGCAAGCCCCGGTACATCACCGGCCCCGGCGCCCAGCTCAAGCTGAAGACCGAGCTCAGCGCCGCGCTCGACTACGCCCAGAACACCGAGAAGCTGATCAGCGACAACTGGGCCAAGCACGTCGTCCTGCCCAAGTACACCCCGCCCAAGCCGCTCGTCTGGACCGACGAACGCGTCGCCCACTGGCGCGAGACGAGGGAGAAGGCGGGCGCGGTCATGGTCTGGACGGCAGAGCAGACCGGCGCCTTCCTCGACGGTGTCGCCGAGCACCGGCTCTACCCGATGTTCCACCTCATGGTCTTCCGCGGCACCCGCCGTGGCGAGTCCTGCGGCCTGCCCTGGCGTGAGACCGACATGACCGTCGGCACGGTCCACATCAGCGAGCAACTCGTCGCCGCCTCTTACGACGTCTGGGAGGACACCCCCAAGAGCGACAGCGGTGCCCGCACCATCCGGCTCGACAGCCAGACCCACCAACTCCTCAAGTTCTGGCGGCGACGCCAGCAGACCGAGCGCGCGGAGTGGGAGGAGAAGCACCGCAAGGAGCCGAAGAAGTACGGGCCTTACGTCGACTCAGGCCGCGTCTTCACCTGGGAGGACGGCCGCCCGTACCACCCGGAGTACCTCTCCCAGATCTTCAACCGGCTTGTCCAGAAGCTCGACCTGCCGCCGATTCGGCTCCACGACCTGCGCCACTGCGCCGCGACGCTGTCCCTCGCGGCCGGCATCCACATGAAGACCATCCAGGTGATGCTGGGGCACTCCTCGTACAAGCTCACCGCCGACACCTACACCAGCGTTCTCCCGCAGCTCGAACAGGAAGCCGCGGACGCGCCCGTGGCGATCGTCCCGCGCAAGGCGCGGCAGAAGCCCGGCCAGGGCGAGGGGCCGCGACCGCCCCAGGCCGTCCCGGACCCCGAGTCCCCGGCCATCGAAGAGGAGCCGGCCGCGTAACCGGATCACGGGCTGCAGGGGGCCGCAGCGAGCCGGCACAGATACAGGACACACGCCGCCGCGAGCCTCGGCCTCACATTGGTCCCACAGGGCACGAATCAGCCCCCTCGGAGATCACTCCGAGGGGGCTGTTCGATACTCCGTGCCTGGTCAGGCATGGTGCCCCCGGCAGGATTCGAACCTGCGACACCCGCTTTAGGAGAGCGGTGCTCTATCCCCTGAGCTACGAAGGCAGGGCAGTGGTCGTGTGGACCACAGGCGTCAGCGTACCGGATCTCGTGGGGCGGAGTGTGGGGGTCAGGTCAGGGGGACACGGGTGAACCGGGACGCGACGTGGAGGTCCGTCTCGATGTAGGACGCCGTCGCGGTGAGGGCGGGGAGGATGTCCTGGACGCATTCCTGCGGGGTGCGGCGGGCCGCGTGGGTCGCCACGTTCAGGGCGGCGACCGTGCGGCCGGTGCGGTCGCGGACGGGGACCGCGATGGTGCGCAGGCCGTCCTCCAACTCCTCGTCCGTCAGGGCGTAGGGCGAGGGTCCGGCCCCGGCCACGGCTCCGGCCCCGGTCGCGGGCCTGTCCCCGGTCCCGGCCCCATGCCTGTCTGCGGCCCCGACACTGTCCCCGTCCCGATCCGCAGCCCCATGCCCGTCCCCGGCCCCGTCCATGTCCCCACCCCCACCCCAGCTCCCCGCCTCCCCCAGCAGCACCATCCCCGCCGACGTCCTGGTCGCCGGTGCTCGTGTGCCGATCCCTAGGTCCACGCTCATTACATGGCGGGCGGCCACCCTTGCCGTGTACTGGATCTCCTCGCCGGTCTCCGTGAGGATCGCCAGGGACGTCGATTCGTGCAGGTGGGCCGTGAGGGCTGTCATGTGCGGGGTAGCGATGTGGGGGAGGGAGGTGCGGGACAGGGGTGGGAAGCCGAGGGAGAGGACCTGGGGCGTCGGCGTGAACGTCCGGTCGGAGGTCGGGGTCACCAGGCCCAGGTGGTCGTAGGTGATCAGGGCTCTGCGGGCGGTCGCCCTCGCCAGGCCCGTCGCTCTGGCCACCTCTGTGAGGGTGAGGGCGGCTCGGCCCTCGCCGAAGGCGGTGAGGACCGTCAGACCGCGGGCGAGGGATTCGACGAACTCGCGGCCCAGTTCCTGCTTCGAGGCGCCCGTCCACAGGGCCAGGCCCGCGGGGGGCGGGCCCGGCTCGGGGGGCGGGGCCTGGCGCAGGTCCTCCTCCATCGCCGCCACCGCCGTCGCGAGCCGGGGCAGGAGGGTGTCGCGCAGGTCGGCCGCCGTGTGTCTGCTGGTGTGGCTCACCACGTTCGCCACGCAGGCGATGCGGCCCGTACGGGGGTCCCGTACGGGGACGGAGACGGCCACCAGGCCGGGTTCGATCAGCTGGTCGTCCAGGGACCAGCCGTCCGCCCCGGCCCGCTCGGTGCGCCGTACGAAGTCCTCGTCGGGGGTGGTGTGCGGGGCCGGCGGTACGGCGGGGAAGGTCCGGTCCTGGGGGTCCGTCGTGCGGCGGGTGCGCCAGTGGGTCCAGTCGGTGTCCGTCCACTCCGTCGCGAAGAGCGGGCCCGGTGCGGTGCGTTCGGCCGGCAGCAGGTCGCCGATGCGGAAGCTCAGGGACATGGCGCGGCGGCGGGTCGCCTGGTGGATGAAGCGGATGCCGTCACGGTCGGCGACGGCGAGCGAGACCGACTCGTCGAGTTCGTCGGCCAGGGCGTCGGCGCGGGCGGACAGCAGGGCCGGGAGGCGCAGGGCCGCGAGGTAGGCGTTGCCCAGTTCCATCACCGGCGGTGCCAGTACGGCGTCGCGGCCGTCGAGGCGGACGTACCCCATGCGGGCCAGGGTCGCGGCGATGCGGTCGACCGTGGAGCGGGCGAGGCCGGTGGCGCGTTCCAGGGCGCTCAGGCTCATCGTGCCGCCCGCCGTCGTCAGTTCCCGCAGCACGGCGACCCCGCGGATCAACGGCGTGACCGCCTCCGCGGGAGGGTTCTCCGTGGCGGGCGTCGTGGGCGTCTTGGCGGGCATCGGTTCTCCGGTACGGCGGTCGCGGCACGCCTACCGTAGTCACAGCCGGGCCCGGCCCCTCCAGCAGGACGGGCGGCGCTCCGCACGGCGGCCGGTCGGGCGGCCGGTCGGGCGGCCGGTCGGGCGCCGGTGCGGATCGCGGGATCTCAGCCCCGCGTCACCCGGACCCGGTAGTCCCCCTTGAGGTCCGCCGCCGTCACCGAGATCCGGACGGACCGTTTGGGGTCCTTGAAGGTCTCGCCCGGTACGAAGGGCGCGTCGGAGAGTTCCGCGTGGACGTTCGGGCTGCGGGTGCAGCCGCCGCTGTGGCGCTGGGAGTCGTGGACGGTCACCGGACCCATGCCGGTGTCGACGTCCGCGTCGACCTTGTAGATGAGGATGCCGGGGCGGCACACCGCCTCGTCGTTGCCGCCGCGGGTGCGCAGTTCGACGGCGTAGCCGGTACGGCCGTCCAGCGGGACGAAGATCAGTTTGGGGCCGCCGCGCCGGAAGAGGGGGGTGAGGGTGTACTCCTTCGTGCCGGGGGCGGCCGCGCAGTCGATCTGGCCGGGGTCCAGCCAGCCCAGTTTCCACTTGTGCCAGCCGAGGAGGTCGTTGTTGGCGCCCCAGTCCTCGCTCATGATGTCCCAGTGGCCGACGGCGCCCCCGCCCTCCTGGGTGTAGAGGTCGGGCAGGCCGAAGACGTGGCCGTTCTCGTGCGGCAGGACGCGGTAGCCGGTCTTGTCGTAGGAGCCGGAGCCGTCGTCCTGGCGGGAGTAGACGAAGGAGGCGTTCGAGACGGGCACGCCGTCGGCCACCGGTGCCTCGGCGTTGCCGGCGAACGTCACCGACAGGACCGTGTCCAGCGCGGAGGGGCCGGCGTTCGGGGTGACCAGCACGTTCAGGAGGTCGTACGCCCGGAAGTCGACGGCCGGGTCGGCGGCGGCCACGATGTCCTGGACCAGTTCCCGGTAGCCGGGGTCGAAGGGCGCGCCGCGCTCTATGCGGTACTCCTTGAACGGCTTGGGCATGCGCAGCCAGCCGCGGACCGGGGTCGCGGGGCGGTAGTCGAGGCGGCCGTAGGAGGCGGTGCGGAACCACTGCCGGGTCTGGGGGAAGAACTCGCGGAAACGGTTCTGCGCGCTGCCCCGGCCCGGTGCGTCCGGGAAGTCGATCATCAGGGTCAGGGCGCGGACGGTGCCCGTGGAGCGGGTGTAGCCGCCGGGTGTCGGCACGCCCTCGGACATCTGGACGGAGGCGCCACCGCTGATCATGCAGGGGGCGAGGGCGGCGGAGCGGGCCAGGGAGATGGGGCCCGCCCCGGACGGCGTCGGGCTCGGGGCGAGGGGGCCGGAACCGGCCGAGGTGCTGACCGCGAGGGTCAGCACGGTCACGGACGCGAGGGCGGCCAGGCGGCGCGGGCGTATCCGCCGGGGGAGCGGCTCCGAAGGCGTGCTCCGGCGGCCTCCCCCGGAGCGCTCGGGTCGCGGCTGCATGCAGGGACCTTTCGCTCCAGGCAGCCACCCGTCACCGACT
Source organism: Streptomyces aurantiaciflavus (assembly GCF_049808595.1). Classification (NCBI taxonomy): domain Bacteria; kingdom Bacillati; phylum Actinomycetota; class Actinomycetes; order Kitasatosporales; family Streptomycetaceae; genus Streptomyces; species Streptomyces aurantiaciflavus. The sequence goes on from NZ_JBNCAQ010000005.1 coordinate 122,276, forward strand.
GCACCCTTGGGATCACCCTCCGCCGCGACGCGCCGAGGCGCGCGCTGGGGCGACCGTTCGGGGATTACCTGGCGGTAGGGCGTATGTGGCCCAGGTCACAGAAAATGAAGCAGCGGGCGGGAAATATCCGGGGATCCTCTCCCCGTTTAACCAGACGTCCGACTGAAACGGGGAGAGGATCCCCGGATCGGTTTCTCCACCACTGTCAGGAGTACGCCGTGCAGACCGCAGCCCCCGCGCCGCGCAAGGCGACCCGGCCGCGCGCCGACGCCCTGCGCAACCGGGAGCGGATCGTCACCGCCGCCCGCGAGCTGTTCGTCGAGCTCGGGCCCGACGTGCCGCTCGACGACATCGCCCGCCGGGCCGGCGTCGGCAACGCCACGGTGTACCGCAACTTCCCCGACCGCGACGCGCTGGTCCGCGAGGTCGTCTGCTCCGTCATGGACCGGACGGCCGAGGCGGCCCGGCGGGCGCTCGCGGAGACGGGCGACGCCTTCGGCGCGCTGGAGCGCTTCGTGCACACCGCCGCCGACGAACGCGTCAGCGCGCTGTGCCCGATGGTGGCCAGCACGTTCGACGTCAACCACCCGGATCTCGTCGCCGCCCGTCTGCGCACCGAGCAGCTCGTCGAAGAGGTCATGGAACGCGCCCGGCGGGCCGGGCAGCTCCGCGAGGACGTCGGCGTCGGCGATCTGCTGGTCGCCGTGTCCCAGCTCAGCCGGCCCCCGGCGGGCACCGCCTGCCTGAGCGCCGACCGCTTCGTCCACCGCCATCTGCAGCTGTTCCTGGACGGGCTGCGGGCCCCCGCCCGCTCCATCCTGCCGGGCGCGGCCGTCACCCTGGAGGACCTTCGCCAGGCCTGAGCCCACGGGGCCGCCCCGGCCCACCCGAGCCGATCACCCTGATCACCCTGATCACCGGAGCTGATGACCAGCGCTGATCACCCGAGCTGACACCCCTGATCACTAGAGCTGGTTTCCCTGATCACCCGAGCTGATCAGCGATCCGACCGACCTGCCTGCCTGCCTGCCTGCCCGATCCGAGCGTCCGACCCGCCTGCCCGATCCGACCGCACCATCTGCTTGCCCGACCTGGTCGCCCGACCGGATCTTCCGACCGGATCTCCCGGCCCGATCGCCCGAGTGATCACCGACCCGATCACCGGCCGTCACCCGGGACGGCCCGTTCCTCGACTCGTCCTTTTTTCGCTCCGACTCACCTTTTTTCCGTCACGAAGTCCCGAAGTGGGTATCCCCATGTCTGAAACAGCCACCAAGGCTCCCGGCGCCCTCCAGGCGGATCCGGGCCGCTGGAAAGCGCTCGTCTTCATCGCGCTCGCCCAGCTGATGGTCGTCCTCGACGCGACCATCGTGAACATCGCGCTGCCCTCCGCCCAGCAGGACCTGGGCATCTCCGACGGCAACCGGCAGTGGGTCGTCACGGCCTACGCCCTCGCCTTCGGCGGTCTGCTGCTCTTCGGCGGCCGGATCGCCGACCTGTGGGGCCGCAAGAACGCCTTCCTCGTCGGCCTGACCGGCTTCGCCCTGGCCTCCGCGCTCGGTGGCGCGGCGACCAACGAGGCGATGATGTTCGGCGCCCGCGCCCTCCAGGGTGTCTTCGGCGCGCTGCTCGCGCCCGCCGCCCTCTCCCTGCTCGCCGTGATGTTCACGGACGCCAAGGAGCGCGCCAAGGCGTTCGGCATCTACGGCGCGATCGCCGGTGGTGGCGGCGCCGTCGGTCTCATCCTCGGCGGCTTCCTCACCGAGTACCTGGACTGGCGCTGGACGTTCTTCGTGAACATCCCCTTCGCCGTGGTCGCCGCGGCCGGCGCCTGGTTCGTCATTCGTGAGCCGGAGGGCGGCCGCAACCGCTCCCCGCTCGACATCCCGGGCGTCATCCTCTCCACGCTGGGCCTGGTCGCCCTGGTCTACGGCTTCACCCGCGCCGAGTCCGAGGGCTGGAGCGACTCCCTGACCGTCGGCATGTTCGTCGCGTCCGGTGTGCTGCTCGCCGCGTTCGTGCTCGTCGAGGCGAAGGTCAAGGCCCCGCTGCTGCCCCTGCGCGTGGTCACCGAGCGCAACCGCGGCGGTGTCTACCTCTCGCTCGGCCTCGCGATCATCGCGATGTTCGGCCTGTTCCTGTTCCTGACCTACTACCTGCAGGTCGTGAAGGGCTACTCCCCGGTGAAGACCGGCTTCGCGTTCCTGCCGATGATCGCGGGCATGATCACCGGCTCCACCCAGATCGGCACCCGCCTGATGACCCGGGTCGCGCCCCGGCTGCTGATGGGCCCGGGCTTCCTGACCGCCGCCCTCGGCATGCTGCTGCTGACCCGCCTGGAGATCGGCTCCTCGTACGCGGCCCTGCTGCTGCCGGCGATGCTGCTGCTGGGCCTCGGCATGGGTACGGCGTTCATGCCGGCCATGTCCCTGGCCACGCAGGGCGTCGAGCCGCGGGACGCCGGTGTCGCCTCCGCGATGGTCAACACCTCGCAGCAGGTGGGCGGCGCCATCGGCACCGCCCTGCTGAACACCGTGGCCGCCTCCGCGACCACGTCCTACATCAAGGACCACATCGCCGGTGCGGCCTCCAAGCCGCAGCAGCAGCTGGTCCAGCTGGAGGGCATGGTGCACGGCTACACCAGCGCGATCTGGTTCGCCGTCGGCATCCTGGTCACCGCCGCCGTGATCGCCCTGACCCTCGTCAACGCCGGCAAGCCGGACATGGGCGCGGTGAGCGGTTCGGAGTCGCAGGACGCCGAGGACGCCGTGCCGGTGCCGGTGGTCGCCCACTGACGTACGTAACCGAGTAGGGCCCGTACCTGATCGGGCTGTGCTTGATCAGGGTCGGACCTGATCAGGCAGTACCTGGTCGGGCCGTACCTGATCAGGGTCGTACTCGACAGGGCCGTACCCCCTGGGTCCTCAGCGGAGCCAGGGGAGGTCCGCACCCGCTTCGTTGGGCTGGAGTCCCTCGGCGACGATCTCCATGATCTCGCCGAGGGACTTCTGCTGTTCGGGGGTGAGGCGGTCGAAGAGCGCGTTGCGCACGGTGGCGACATGGCCCGGCGCGGCCTTCCTGAGCACCTCCATGCCCTCGTCGGTCAGCACCGCGAACTGGCCCCGCTTGTCCCAGGTGCAGTCCTCGCGCCGTACCCAGCCGTTCTTCTCCAGGCGGGCGACGGCGTGGGAGAGGCGGGAGCGGGTGATCTTGGCGTGCATCGCCAGCTCGGTCATGCGCAGCCGCCGCTCGGGGGACTCCGCCAGCTTGACGAGCAGCCCGTAGTAGACGTGGGGCATGCCGGCGTCCCGTTGGAGCTGGCGGTCCAGGTGGTCCTCGAGGAGGTAGGAGGCGTGCAGATAGGAGCGCCAGATGCGCTGCTCCTCTGCGGTGAGCCACTGGGGCTCGTCGGTGGATGCGGCTGCCTTCGTCATGTACTCCACTGTACGGGGCCTGTCTTTGAAATTTAAACAAGTGGGTTATACAGTAATGACTGTACGAGATTTAGACTTCAAGTACTGATGGATGCGGGGGCCTGCCGACAGGCCCTCGGAGGGAGTCGCCGCCATGTCCGCCGCCACCGAGGAGCGCGCCGTCCCGCAGGAGCGCATGCCCGCCCTCTACCTCAGCCACGGCGCCCCGCCCCTCGCGGACGACCCCGTCTGGCCCGGCCAGCTCGCCGCCTGGTCCGCCGGCCTGCCCCGGCCCAAGGCCGTCCTCATGGTCTCCGCCCACTGGGAGGAGGCCCCGCTCGCCCTCGGCGCCGTCGAGACCGTCCCCCTCGTCTACGACTTCTGGGGCTTCCCCGAGCACTACTACCGGGTGAGGTACGACGCCCCCGGCGCACCGGAGCTCGCCGCGTCCGTACGCAAACTGCTGCGCGCCCCCGGCACGCCCGTGCAGGACATCCCCGACCGCGGCCTCGACCACGGCGCCTACGTCCCGCTCGTCGAGATGTTCCCCGCCGCCGACATCCCCGTCCTGCAGATCTCCATGCCGACCCTCGACCCGGTGAGGCTCATGGAGATCGGCCGCAGGCTCGCGCCCCTGCGCGACGAGGGCGTGCTGATCGTGGGCTCCGGCTTCTTCACCCACAACCTGGCCGCCCTGCGGCACGGGGGAGGAGGGGTGCCCGGCTGGTCGGCCGAGTTCGACGACTGGGGCCGGCGGGCGCTGGACGCCGGTGACGTCGACGCGCTGCTCGACTTCACCCGCAAGTCCCCGGCGGGACAGCTCGCCCACCCGCGCACCGAGCACTTCGCGCCCCTGTTCGTGACCATGGGGGCCGCCGACGCGGCCGGCGAGCTGGGTGACCAGAAGTCGGTGATCGACGGGTTCTGGATGGGGCTGGCGAAGCGGTCGGTGCAGTTCGGCTGAGATCCGGGAGGACTTGCGGACTTGCCGGGTTCCCCGGGCCTTCTCCGGGGTTTCCCCGGGAGCTTCCCGGGTTTCCTTCTCTCAACGGCCGTAACTGTCCGAGGTCGGCGCTCCGTGCTCCGGACGGCCATGGCTGTCCGACGTCAACGCTTCTTGCTCCGGACGGCCGTGGCTGCCTGAGGTCAGAGCTCCTTCTCGTACCAGGCTACGTCCCAGTACCTGCCGAACTTGCGGCCGACCTCGCCGTACGTGCCGATGTGGCGGAAGCCGAAGCGCTCGTGCAGGCGGACGGACGCCTCGTTGGGCTGGGCGATGCCCGCGTACGCGCGGTGCAGGTCCTCGTCGGCCAGGGCCGCGAACAGGGCCTTGTACAGCAGCGTGCCGACGCCGCGGCGGCCGGCGTGCGGGGCGACGTAGACCGTCACCTCCACCGAGGTCGAGTAGGCGGCCTTCGGCCTGTAAGGGCTGGATGTGGCGTACCCCAGGATTTCCTGTGAGTTGCCCCGGAGGTCGCCCTCCGTGGCAACCATCAACCGGTACGGGCCGTCTTCAGGGTGGGAGAGCAGCCAAGGGCGGCGCTCTTCCGGAGTGAAGACCGCGGTATCGAATGTGATGGGCGTCTCACGAACGTAGTGGTTGTAGAGGTCCGTGAGGGCTTCGAGGTCACCCTCGACTCCCGGCCTGACCTGCACCTCTGTGCGTTCCGACGGCATCCCGCCTCCTTGTGTGGCCGGACAGGGTACTGCAAGATCAGAAAAAATGAGGGGCGGGTTGGGAATTCTGTCCTGATTCCAGTCGTTGTTTCCATCGGATGCAGGGCACCCGAGGAGAGTCCCGGTGAGAGTCCCGGGAGGACCCGAGAAGTGGCCCGGTGTCCACGGACCACCCGCTGACCCCACCATCGCAAGGGAGCACGCATGGCAACCCGTGCCGTCGCCCGTCGTCAGTCCGCCACCGGCGAGACGGCCGACGCGGCAAGCAGCGCTCGCGTCCACGGCGGCGAGATCGCCGACCGCGATCTGGTCGGCATGTACCTCGACGAGATCGCGCGCACGCCGCTGCTCGACGCCGCCAAGGAAGTCGAGCTGTCGCAGATCATCGAGGCGGGTGTGTTCGCGCAACAGATCCTCGACGGATACGAGGAGTCCAAGGCGGACGCCTCCCGCGAGGAGCTCGAGGCGCTCGTCGCCGACGGAGAGCGCGCCAAGGACATCTTCATCCGTTCCAACCTCCGCCTGGTCGTCGCGGTCGCCCGCCGCTACCCCCGCAGCGGACTGCCCCTGCTCGACCTGATCCAGGAGGGCAACGCCGGCCTGGTCCGCGCGGTCGAGAAGTTCGACTACCGCAAGGGCTTCAAGTTCTCCACGTACGCCACGTGGTGGATCCGCCAGGCCATCACCCGCTCCATAGCCGACCAGTCGCGCACGATCCGGCTGCCCGTCCACCTCGTGGAGGAACTCGGCCGCATCCGCCGCGTCCAGCGCGAGTTCAACCGGGAGAACGGCCGCGAGCCCGAGCCCGTCGAGATCGCCGCCGAGCTCGGCTCCACGCCGGAGCGCGTCATCGACGTGCTCGACTGGGCCCGCGACCCGGTCTCGCTGAACATGTCGGTCGACGACGAGGGCGAGACCCAGTTCGGTGACCTGCTCGAGGACACCTCCGCGGTCTCCCCGGAACAGTCCGTCCTGACCCTGCTGCGCAGCGAGGCCCTGGACGGCCTCATCGACCGCCTCGACCCGCGCACGGCCTCCATCATCAAGATGCGGTACGGCATCGAGGACGGCCGCGAGCGGACGCTGACCGAGGTCGGCAAGGAGCACGGACTGACCCGCGAGCGGATCCGGCAGATCGAGAAGCACGCGCTGCTCGAGCTGAAGAAGCTGGCCCGCGACACCGGGTTCGAAGCCGCCGCGTGAGCGGCCCGGTGGCATGGCGACGCGAGGTGGCGTGGAGTCGCAAGGCCCGCGCCACCGGCGTACGCGGGGTGGCTGAAGTACGCGCAAAACATGGCGGTACAACGCCGCTTCAACCCGCGAGACGGGGGAACAAGACTTCAGGGCACGAGAGTTCGACACCACCGGACCTCGAAGCCCTCGCGTGAGCATGGTCGGAGCACTGTTCCCCCACCCCCAGGATCGCTCTGCTCCACCCGGACCCCTGAACACCCCTGAACACCCCGAACCTGTGAACGCCCCGACCCGTGAGGGCCCGGGGTCGTGAACACCCCGGACCAGTCCCGACGCAATCCCCCCGGCGCCGGGACTTCCCGAGCCGGGCTTCGGTGCCTCTCCCCCCAGGCGCCGGGGCCCGGCTCCCTTCGCGCAGCCCCCGGGCGGGGGAGCGCGGGAGGGAGGAGGGGGCGGGCGGGTTGCTGCCGCACACGGCTCACAGGGGCGGACGGGCCCACCCGGCCAGGGCCGACGGGCGCTCGCGCCGGACGTGCGGGCATGCTGGAAGGCGGGGCACCCCGTACCTGAACCACGGGGTGACCCGCCGAATGGCAGATTGTGCCACATGGGCATAGCCTGCCGATGTGACCAGCTCCACCCCCGCACCACCGCCCTCCCCCGGATCACCGTCCGCCCCGACTTCGCTGACAGAGCGACGCAAAGCGGCGACCAGGATGGAGATCGCCGGGGCGGCGGCCCGCCTCTTCGTGCAGCACGGCCTGAAGGCCACCCGCGCCGAGGACATCGCCCAGGCCGCCGGCATCGCCCCGCGCACCTTCTACCGGTACTTCGCCACCAAGGAGGAGGCCGTCGCCCCCCTCTACGCGGCAGGCGCCCAGCGCTGGGCGGAGGCGGTACGCGCGGCCCCGGCGGAACTGCCGCTTCCCGAGGCCCTGGAACACGCCGTACGGCACACCCTGACCCCCGGCGCCGGAGTGTCGGCGGCCTCGTGGGAATGGGCCCGCACCCTGATCCGCCTGGCGGCGACCAGTCCGGCCCTGGGCAAGGTCTGGGCCGAGGTCTGCCATGCGTCGGAGGGGACGCTCGCCGAGGCTCTCGGGGCGCGTGCCTCAGGGGTCGACAACGTTGCCGAGGCGGCCGCCGGGAGTGTTGACGAGGCGTCTGCAGCGGGCGTTGACGAGGCGACCCCTGCGGGCGTTGCCTCCTCGGCTCCCGCGGACATTGCCGCGCCGGCTCAGGCTCCGGCTTCCGCTTCCCGTCCCACTCCCCGCCAACGCTTCACGGCGGCGGTCGTGTGTGCCGCGATCAGGGTGGCCGTGGAGAGCTGGGCCATGACGGACCGCCCGCCGAACGGTGCGGACGGCCCGGCCGAGCTGGCGCTGCGCAATCTCGAGGCGTTGCGGGGGTTCGGGTGGGTGGAGGGGGAGCGGTGAAGGACTTGGCCGGGGGCCGGGGGTTGGGGGTCGGGGCCGGGAGCCGGGGTCGTGAGCCGGGAGCCGGGTCCGGGGGCCGGGTCCGGGGGCCGCCGCCGGGGGTGACGGAGGGGCGAGAGAGAGGCGCGGGGCGCGGTAAGCCCTGCGGGGGAGAAGTACGGTCTCAGCGGGGGAGAGGGATTACGGCCTCAGCGGGGGAGAGGGATTACGGCCTCAGCGGGGGAGTGGTACGGCCAGGTCAGCCGGTGTCGGCCGCCCTCGCCAGTCGCCCGCCCAACTCCCGTACACACTCCACCAGTTCTCCCGGCGCCCGCACCGAGAACTCGCACCCCACCATCGCCAGCCGCACCGCCAGCCACTCCACCGATTCACCGGTGACCCCGCGCAGCGCGCACCCGCCCTCCTGCTCCACCGGGCTCCCGAACCACGCCGGCATCCGCCCCGCCACGTACTGCGCCGACGCGGCGAACGCGACGTCGAACTCGTACGTCTCCTGCCGCCGCTGGATCGACTGCCGCAGGTACTCGGCCGCATCGCCCTTCGGCACCTCCCGTGGAGCGAACCGCGCCCCGGTGGCGAACGGCTCGCGGACGCGGTCGACGCGGAACGTGCGCCAGTCCTCGCGTTCGAGGTCGTAGGCGACGAGGTACCAGCGGCGTCCCGTGGACACCAGCCGGTACGGCTCGGTCAGCCGTCGTGACTCCGTGCCGTCCTTCGCCCGGTAGGCGAACCGCAGCCGCTCCTGCCCGGCCACCGTCGACGCCATGACGGTCAGTGTCTCGGGCGCGATGCTCGCCCCGTCGCCGCTGGTCAGCGGGGTGGTCGCGGCCTGGAGTGTGGAGACGCGGTGGCGGAGCCGGGACGGCAGGACCTGTTCCAGCTTCGCGAGGGCCCGTACGGACGCCTCGTCCACCCCCTCCACGGCGTGCCCGGCGCCCGCGCGCAGACCGACCGCGATCGCCACCGCCTCCTCGTCGTCGAGGACGAGCGGTGGCATTGCCTTGCCGGCGACCAGCCGGTACCCGCCGTCCGAGCCCTTGGTCGCCTGCACCGGATAGCCCAGCTCACGGAGCCGGTCGATGTCCCGCCGGACCGTACGGCGGGTCACCCCGAGCCGCGCGGCGCGCACGCCCCCCCGCCCATCGCGGGGCCCCCGGACCCCCCCGCTCCGGGCGCGGGTGGTGGCCCCGCGGGCCGGGCGGGGGGCCCACGCCGAGCCGATCGGCGAGCTCGCCGCCCGGCCATTCGCGGGGCGTCTGGAGGAGGGAGAGGAGCTGCAGCAGCCGTGCCGGGGTGTCCGTCGTCATGCATCCGAGGATGCCGCACCTCTAGGACATGATCTGACCTAATGCCCTTCTAATGTCGCAGCATGACTTCTACCGAGACCACGCCCACCGCCGGTGGGAACACCGGAAACGCCGGTGAGAACCATCGCAGCGCCGAGGGAAACGCCGGTGCGAACCCCGGGAGCGCCGGGGCTGACGCCGGCCGGCGCAGCGGGGTGGACGCTCGAGACTACGGGGCGGACGCCGGAGACCGCGGGGTGAACGTCGCAGACCGCCGTCGTTGGTTCGCCCTCGCGATCGTGATGACCGCGGCCTTCATGGACCTCGTCGACGTCACGATCGTCAACATCGCCATCCCGTCCATCCGGCAGGACGCGGGCGCCTCCTGGAGCCAGATCCAGTGGATCACCGCCGGTTACGCGCTCGCCTTCGCGGCGGGCCTCATCACCGGCGGCCGCCTCGGCGACATCTACGGCCGTAAGCGGCTGTTCCTCGTCGGCATCGGCGGCTTCACCCTCGCCTCCGCGCTGTGCGGCTTCGCAGCGAACCCGGAGATGCTGGTCGCCTCCCGCATCCTGCAGGGCGGCATGGCGGCGCTGATGGTGCCGCAGGTGCTGTCGATCGTGCACGCCACCTTCCCGGCGCACGAGCGAGGGAAGGTGTTCGGGCTCTTCGGCGCCATCGTGGGGCTGGGGGCCGTCTCCGGTCCGCTGCTCGGCGCGCTGCTGACGGAGTGGAACCTGTTCGGGCTGGAGTGGCGGCCCATCTTCCTCATCAACCTGCCCGTCGGCATCGCCGGCCTGATCCTCGGCAGCCGCTTCATCACCGAGTCCCGCGCGCCGAAGGCGCTGAAGCTGGACCTCGTCGGCGTCGCACTCGTGACGCTGGGTCTGCTGATGCTGCTCTACCCGCTCACCCGCGGCCGCGAGCTGGGCTGGCCGCTGTGGGGGTACGTCTCGATGGCCGGCGCGCTCGGCGTGTTCGGGGCGCTCGTCGCGTACGAGCGGCGCAAGGGCGCGCGGGACGGCTCGCCGCTGATCGAGCTCTCCCTCTTCCGGGTGAAGAGCTTCGCGGCGGGCATCGCGGTGCAGACGGTCTTCGGCGTCGGTCTCGGCATCTTCTTCCTGGTCTGGACGCTGTACATGCAGAACGGCCTCGGCTGGAGCCCTCTGCGCGCCGGCCTGACCGGCGTCCCGTTCTCCCTCGCCGTGTCGACGGCCGCCGGACTGTCCGTGCAGAAGCTGGTCCCGCGTTTCGGCCGCAAGGTGCTCCAGGCGGGCGCCCTGGCCATGGCCGTCGGTGTCCTGCTCTACATCTGGGAGTCCGAGCGGTACGGCCTCGGCATCGCCTCCTGGCAGATGGCGCTGCCGCTGATCGTGATGGGCGTCGGCATGGGCCTGATCGTCGCCCCGCTGACGGACGCCGTGCTGTCGGAGGTGCCGCGTGAGCACGCCGGCTCGGCGTCCGGGCTCATCAACACCGTGCAGCAGATGGGCAACGCGCTCGGCCTCGGCCTGGTGTCCGTCGTCTTCTTCGGGCGGATCGGCGAACGGCTGACCCCGGACCGGATCGGCCCCGAGTTCGTGGCGGCCTTCCGGTACGCGCTGGGCTGGGTGGCCGTGGTGATGGCCGTCATCTTCCTGCTGATGTTCGCCCTGCCGAAGCGGCCGGCGCAGCATGTGGAGGGCGCGGGCGCGGGCGAGGGCGCTGGGGCGGAAGCGGCGATGGAAGCGGGCGCTTACGGGGAGGCGCGTTCCGCGGACGAGCCGGCTGCCGAGAAGCCGGCTGGGGAGGGCCCGGCCGGGGAGAGGCCGGCTGGGCATGCCTCCGCTGGACAGGGGCGTGAGCCCGAGCTGGTGCGCTGATCGAAGGCCGACTCGGACAAGCGCGGGGTCTGAGGGCCCCTGAAGGGCCCGGCGCCACACCAGGTGCCGGGCCCTTTGGCATGCCCGGCCGCGCATGCGGCCACCTGACTGCCGGGTCCGAAGTCCGTTCATGCCCGAATGCGGTCCGAAGGTGTTTACTTTCCGGACATCCGGGCGTAGCCTCCGAAGAGAAACCACAAGTTCGGGCATGAGTCGGAAGCAGTCGGGCATCGGCCGGACCTGAGTCGGAGGCGACGGACATGTACGCACCGGAGCGGCAGCAGGAGATCCTGCGGCTCGCCCGTGACGGCGGCCGGGTGGACGTCCTGTCGCTGGCCGAGGAGTTCCAGGTCACGGCGGAGACCATCCGCCGCGACCTCAAGGCCCTCGACCGCGCCGGCCTCGTCCGCCGTGTGCACGGCGGTGCCATCCCGGCCGGACGCCTCGACTTCGAACCGGACCTCGCCGAACGCGAGACCACCTCCGCCGACGAGAAGGACCGCATCGCCAAGGCCGCCCTCACCGAGCTGCCGTCCGAGGGCACGATGATCCTCGACGCCGGCACCACGGTCGCCCGCCTGGCCGCCGCCCTCCCCCTGGAGGTCTCACTCACCGCCGTCACCCACTCCCTGCCCATCGCGGCCCGCCTCGCGGACCACCCCGGCATGCAACTCCACCTCGTAGGCGGGCGCGTACGCCACCGCACGCGCGCCGCCGTGGACGCCTGGGCGCTCCGCGCATACGGAGAGATCCGCGCCGACGTCCTGTTCGTCGCCGCCAACGGCTTCTCCACCGAACACGGCCTGACCACCCCCGACCTCGCCGAGGCCGCGGTCAAGCGCGCGGCGATCGCCGCGGCCCGCCGTGTGGTGCTGCTCGCCGACTCCTCCAAGCACGGTCAGGAACACTTCGCCCGCTTCGGCGACCTGAGCGACGTGGACCTGCTGATCACCGACAGCGGGCTGAGCCCCGACGACGCGGCCGCCATCGAGCGCGGCGGCACGGAAGTAGTGCGCGCATGATCCTCACCGTCACCCCCAACCCCTCCCTCGACCGCACCTACGAGGTCCAGGCCCTGAAGCGCGGCGAAGTCATCCGCGCCGAGACCGAGCGCATGGATCCCGGCGGCAAGGGCGTGAACGTCTCGCGCGCCGTCGCGGCCGCCGGACGGCGCACGGTCGCCGTCCTGCCCCTCGGTGGTGCGCCGGGGGCGCTCGTCGCCGACCTGCTCGACGCGCAGGGCATCGAGGTCGCGCCGGTCCCGATCGCCGGAGCCACCCGCTCGAACATCGCGCTCGCGGAGTCGGACGGAGTACTCACGAAGATCAACGCGCCCGGGCCCGACCTGACGGCCGCCGAGCAGGAACTGCTCCTGGAGACGGTGCGCGAACAGTCGCACGACGCCGACTGGATCGCCTGCTGCGGCAGCCTGCCCCGAGGGCTCGCACCGTCCTGGTACGCCGATGTGGTCGCGCGGGCGCACGCCGGGGGCGCGCGGATCGCGCTGGACACTTCGGGGCGCGCGCTGCTCGAAGCGCTGCGTGAACGGCCCGACGTGGTGAAGCCGAACGCCGAAGAGCTCGCGGAGGCCGTCGGGCGCCCCCTGGCGACCGTGGGCGACGCGGTGAAGGCGGCCGAGGAGTTGCGCGAGATGGGCGCACGCGCCGTGCTCGCGAGCCTCGGCGCCGACGGACAGCTCCTCGTGGAGGACGCGGGCACCTGGTTCGCCTCCGCGCGCGTCGACGTCGTCCGCAGCAATGTGGGAGCGGGCGACTCCTCCCTCGCCGGCTTCCTCATCGCCGGCGGCAGCGGCGCGCAGGCGCTCGCCTCCGCCGTCGCGCACGGCGCGGCCGCCGTCCAACTGCCCGGCAGCGTGATGCCGACCCCCGCCGACCTGGACCCGGCGGCGGTGACGGTCACAGCGGAGGTGCCGGTGGACCGCGAACTGAAGGAGCCGGTGTCATGACCCTCCTCGTCGACCCCGGCGCGCCCGCCGAGGCGCTCACCGCACCGGCCCCGAAACGGCGAGGCACCCCGTTACTCGCCGTGGCAGACGGGAGGCAGGGCCACCTGAGCCGCTCTGCCGCCCCGCGGAGGCGGGGTTTCCCCGCCCCCGCCTCCGCGCCCCCTGCCTCCCCCCGCCCACCCCACCCCGCCCCCCACTGCACCCCCGTCCCCTCCCCCGCCCACCCCACACCCCGGGCGATACGCGTGCGAAGGAGCCCGCGATGAGCGACATGATCACCGCGGACCTGGTCGACCTCGACCTGTCCGCCGACACCAAGGAAGCGGCGGCGCGATCCCTCGCCGAGCGCATGGTGGCCCAGGGCCGGGTGACCGACCTGGAGGGCTTCCTCGCCGACGTGGCCGCCCGCGAGGCCCAGATGCCGACCGGCCTCGACGGCGGCATCGGCATCCCGCACTGCCGCAGCGCCCACGTCACCGAGCCGACACTCGCCTTCGGACGCAGCGCCGCCGGCATCGACTTCGGCGCCCCGGACGGCCCCGCCGACCTGATCTTCCTGATCGCCGCCCCCACCGGCGCCGACGACGCCCACCTCACGATCCTGTCGTCCCTGGCCCGCCAGCTGATGAACACCGACTTCACCTCCGCGCTGCGGTCGGTGGAGGACGGGCGAGCCGCTGCGGCGCTGATCCGCGGCGACGAGGCGGCCACGGCGGCTACCGCGCCCGCGCAGGGCGCCGGGGCGGACAAGGACGCGGACGGCGCGAACGCGGTCACGGGCGCGGGCGCGCACGGCGCTGAGGACGGCGCGGGTGCGGGTGTGAAGGGCGCCGACGAAGGCGCCACGAGCGCCGGCGAGGGCGCACAGGGTGCCGCCGGCGCCTCCAAGGACACCGCCGTGGCGTCGGGGGCGGCCTCTCGCGACGCCACGGCGGCTGACACGGCGCCCGCGCCGGGCGCGCACGCCCCGGCCGCAGGCGCCCCCTCCGGCCCCGACGAGCGCCCCTTCCGCATCGTCGCCGTCACCTCCTGCCCGACCGGTATCGCCCACACCTACATGGCGGCCGAGTCCCTGGAGAACGCCGGCCGCGAGGCGGGCGTCGAGCTGGTCGTCGAGACCCAGGGCTCGGCCGGCTTCACCCGGCTCGACCCGGCCGTCATCGCCGCGGCGGACGGCGTGATCTTCGCCCACGACGTCCCCGTCCGCGAGAAGGACCGCTTCGCCGGCAAGCCCACCGTGGACGTCGGCGTGAAGGCGGGCATCAACCGCCCCGCCGAGCTCATCACCGAGGTGCGCGGCAAGGCCGAGCGCGGCGAGGTGACATCGGCGGCGCCCGCCGGCTCGCGCACGCCGGTCGAACGCGCCGGCGACTCCACCGAGGGCTACGGCACCAAGCTCCGCAAGTGGCTGATGTCCGGCGTCAGCTACATGGTCCCGTTCGTCGCCGCGGGCGGTCTGCTCATCGCCCTCGGGTTCGCGATCGGCGGTTACCAGATCAACAAGGCCCCGTCGGTCATGGAGCACTTCGTGTGGACCCAGGCCGACAGCTGGGGCGCGCTCTTCTTCCAGATCGGCGGCGCCGCCTTCGGCTTCCTCGTCCCGGTCCTCGCCGGTTACATCGCCTACGGCATGGCCGACCGGCCCGGCCTGGTCCCCGGCTTCGTCGGCGGCGCGATCTCCCTCACCATCAGCGCGGGCTTCCTCGGCGGCCTGGTGGCCGGTCTGATCGCCGGCGCGGTGGTGATGGCCATCCAGAAGGTCAACATCCCGGCGCCACTGCGCGGCATCATGCCGGTGGTGGTGATCCCGCTGGTCTCCTCGGCGGTCGTCGGATTCCTGATGTTCGTCGTCATCGGCAAGCCCATCGCCGAGGCGCAGAAGGGCCTGACCGACTGGCTGAACGGCCTCACCGGCACCAATGCCGTCCTCCTCGGCGCCCTGCTCGGCCTGATGATGTGCTTCGACCTCGGCGGCCCGGTCAACAAGGTCGCGTACACCTTCGCCACGGCCGGTATCGCGGTCGCCAGCCCCAGCGACTCGGCCATGAAGATCATGGCGGCCGTCATGGCGGCCGGCATGGTCCCGCCGCTGGCGATGGCCCTCGCGACCACCGTGCGCGGCAAGCTCTTCACACAGACCGAACGCGAGAACGGCAAGGCCGCCTGGGTCCTGGGCGCCTCCTTCATCTCCGAGGGCGCGATCCCGTTCGCCGCCGCCGACCCGCTGCGTGTGATCCCCTCCTCGATGGTGGGCGGCGCGGTCACCGGCGCCCTGTCGATGGCCTTCGGCGCCACCCTGCGCGCCCCCCACGGCGGCATCTTCGTGGTCCCGCTGATCGGCAACCCGTTCCTCTACCTGATCGCCATCGCGGCCGGCGTGGGCGTCACGACCGCCCTGGTCGTCGTCCTCAAGGGCCTGCGCAAGCCGGCCCCCGGCGCCACCGCCCCCGAAGCGGAGAGCGGCGCGGCCGCCACGGCGGCGGAGAAGAAGCAGCCGGTGGCGGCGTAGCGGTACGGCTCTCACCGGAGCGGCCGGTCACAGCCCTCGCGGGACGGGGCTGCGACCGGCCGCTCGCCCGTTTGACGCGCTGTGCGCGGTTCCCAACTCCTTCGCGCCGCATGAGGCATTCATGCGACCTGCGCCACCTGCGACATACGTCACGGTCCGGGACCTACGTCCCGGACCGTGATGTCTACTGGCCCGTATGCCTGAGCACCTCTCGATCCCCCAAGCGGCGGGCGTGGCCGCCCTCGCCCTGGCGTGCGCCGCCTGGCTGTACGGCCTGAGCCGCGTCCTGCGCCGCAGCCGAGGGAGCGCGGGCACAGGGGGCCTCGGGACCGGCGCGCACCGGTCACGAGGGCGCGCACGGCGCTCGAAGGCGGGCGGGTCGCGTCCCGGGGCGGGCAGGTTGCGTCCAGGGGCGCGTATACGACGTGGGAGCGCCGGCGTACGTCACCCGGCGCGGGACCCCTTCCATCCCCTGCCCGCCCTTCCGGCGCTCCCGCGCCAACGCCAGGCAGGCCCGCCCCTGGAGGCCGTGCAACTGAGCCCGGCGGAGCAGGCCGCCTTCGCCGGTCTTGTACGCCGGCTCAGCAGCGGACGCTGAACGCGCCCGGAGTCAGGAGACCTGCGCCGCCCGCCGCTCCATCGCCTCCCGGGCCGCGTCCTCCGTCGGATACACCTCGCACATGTGCCGCCCGTCGGGCGTCGCCGTGTGCTCGACCTCCCACAGGGAGATCTCCTGGCCGTCACGGAGCAGGAACGCGTGCTCGTAGAGCGCGAAGCCCAGACCGATGCGCCCGGCGCGGCACGGGCGCCCGAACGCCTGCGTGATCTGGTGCGCGAACGCCGACCTCAGCAGCGTCGCCGTGTCCGCGCCGGGCCGGTCGGCGTTCTCCGCGCGGCGCAGCAGCCGGCGCGCGTGGTCCGCCGAGTCGTCCGGTACGTACACATGCCGCGGCGCGGGGATCGGCGACAGCTGGGCGAACACCGGCAGCTCGAAATCGGGCGCGTCCGGCGGCAGCGGCAGCCGGGCCGTGGCGGCGCGCAGCTCCTCCTCGTCGACGTACACCTCGTGCTGCGGCTCGCTGCCCGGCTCGGGGTTGTGGACGAGCTCCCACAGGGTGAGCGCGGAGCCGTCCGCCAGCAGCCAGGTGTGCCGGTACGTCTCGCGGTGCAGCCCCGCGCTGTGGTGCGCGGAGTGCAGCGAGCTGTCGTGCGCCAACGCGCAGTCGAGCCGCCTCACGCATTCGTCGGGCAGCTCGAACGAGTTCAGGGCGCGACCGAGGAGCCGCTCGAGGTGCTCCTCCGGAGTCTCGGGCGACTCGGCTGGTTCGTGCGCTGCCGTCTCGTACGGAACGCTCAAGGTTTCTCCCGGCGTTGCTGCATGTCACCTTGTGGGTGCATACCGTAGCCCCTCGGCCGGACATCATGTCCGGGAACCGAGAAAACGTACGCCAGGAATACGCGCGGGCCGCGCGAAAAATTCCCGCACGGCCCGATGATCCGTCAGAAACAGCCGGTCAGCGGCCTGTTGCCACGCGGCGACCGGGACAGGTCACCCGCGCCGGCCGCCACCGGACTCACCTGGTGCCCGGCCGCTCCGACCGGTTTGCCGCCCTTCACGCGGCACTCCCGGCGATCCACTCGCTCCACGCCATGTTCCACCCGTTGAGCCCGTTGTCCGGAGCCACCGTCTTGTCGGGGGAGTTCTTCACGATCACCACGTCACCGATGAGCGAGTTGTCGTAGAACCACTTGGCGGGCGTGTCGCCCTGCGCGCCCTGCACGTCCGCGAGCCCCACGCAGCCGTGGCTGGTGCCCTCGCGCCCGAACGGCGGGTTGCCCCGGTTGTACCAGTAGTTGCCGTGGATGAAGGTGCCGGACGTCGTCAGACGCATCGCGTGCGGCACGTCCGGGATGTCGTACTCGCCCCCCAGACCGACCGTCTGGCTGTTCATGCGCGTCTGCGTGAACTTCTCCGAGATCACCATCTGCCCGTTGTACGTGGTGTGCTGGGGGCTGCCCGACGAGATCGGAACCGTCTTCAGCGTCTTGCCGTCCCGCACCACCGTCATGGTCTGCGTGTCGACGTCCACCGTCGACACCTGCGAGCGCCCGATGGTGAAGGTCACCGTCTTCTTCTGCACCCCGTAGACGCCGTTCGCGCCCTGCACGCCGTCCAGGTCGATCTTCATCGTGACCTTGGAGCCGGCCTTCCAGTACTCCTCGGGCCGGAAGTCGAGCCGCTGCGACCCGAACCAGTGCCCGACCACCTTCTGCCCGCTGCTGGACGTCACCGTGATGTGGGACTGCACGGCCTTCCTGTCGCTGATCGCCTTGTCGAAGGTGAACGACACGGGCATCCCGACGCCGACCGTCGTCCCGTTGTCCGGCGTGTACGTCCCGATGAAGCTGTTGGCCGAAGTGACCGTGGTGAAGATGGAGTTGGCGGCGGCCGTGCGCCCGTTCGCGTCCTTCGCCGTCGCGGATATCTGGTACTTCGTCCCGCGTTCCAGCTGCTCCTTCGGCTTCCAGCTGTGGCCGTCGCCCGAGACCGAGCCCTCCACCACCTGGTTCGTCCCCGCCACCGTCATCTTCACGCCGGTGAGCGTGCCGTCGCTCACCTTCACGCCGGTCGTGTTGATCGACGCCCCCGTCGCCCCGTCCTGGGCCGAGATGACGATCTTCGCGGTGGACGTCTTCGCGGCGTCCTTACCGCCCTTGTCACTGTCGTTCTTGGCGGTGGCGCTGCCACCGCAGGCCGTCAGGGTCAGGGCGCCGACCACCAGGACGGCACAGGCCCCCAGTACGCGCCGCGCTGCTATGTCCGGCGTTGTCACGGGCTGCTCCAGCTTCATGTGATGTGCGTTGCTCCGCTCCAGTACGTGGAGGAAGAGGAGCTCGGCGCCCGGCGAGGTTCCCTCCGTGCGCCCTGAACGCCATCGCGTGACAGAACCGGGACAATCGCCCGTTCTCGAAGCTCGCAGGCCGACCGCGCTACCGGCGCTCGCCGTACAACTCCGTGTACGACGGCCACGCGCCGCCCGCGGTCTCGACCGACTCCGCGGAGCGCACGGCCCGCACGATCGCGCGCGTCACCATGTCCGCGCCCGCCGCGAGGATGTCGTTCAGCGCGAGCGGGTGCGCGGGCGTGAGCGGACGCGCACCCGTCGCCAGCGCGAACACGGTGTCCCCGTCGTGCAGGAGGTGCACCGGGCGCACGGCGCGTGCGATGCCGTCGTGCGACGTGCCCGCCAGCTTCTGCGCCTGCGCCTTCGTCAGGTCCGCGTCGGTGGCGACCACCGCGAGCGTCGTGTTCAGGGGAGCAGGCGCGCTCTTCGCGGCGCTCTCCGCGAGGCGCCGGCGCGCGGCATCGTGCACGCGCCCCTCCGGGTACTCCACACGCCCCTGGAACAACTCGCCGTACAGCACGCCCGTTGCGGGGTCCATCACCGATCCCACCGCGTTGGCCACGACCAGGGCCGCCACCGTGATCCCCGAGTCGAGCACGGTGCCGGCGGTGCCGACCCCGCCCTTCACCGGCCCGACCGCGGCACCCGTCCCGGCGCCGACGCACCCCTGCAGCACCAGCGCGCCGGGCTCGCTCGCCGCGGCCGCCTCGACCGCGGCCCGGCCGGTGGCCGCGTCCGGGCGGGCTCGGAAGTCGCCGCCGCGCCCCAGGTCGAAGACGCAGGCGGCGGGTACGACCGGGACGACGTGCGCCGGGTCCGTGCCGACGGGCACCCCGCGCCCCTGCTCCTCCAGCCAGGCCATCACCCCGGACGCCGCGTCGAGCCCGTAGGCGCTGCCACCGGTCAGCACGATCGCCTCGACTCGCTGCACCAGGTTGCGCGGATCCAGGGCGTCGGTCTCTTTCGTGCCGGGGCCGCCACCGCGCACGTCGACGGCGGCGACGGCGCCGCCCTCCGGAGCGAGGACGACGGTGGCGCCGGTGAGCCAACCGTCGCCGGTGTGCGTCGCATGGCCCACCCGCAGGCCGGCGACGTCCGTCAGAGCGTCAACTGTCATGGGAGCCAGTCTCACTCAGCGCGCCGCGAGGAGGCGGTGTCACGCCGCCGCGCTCGAAGCGCGCGACGCGCTCTCTCGCGCCGGCCTGCGCGCCGTCAGCGTCGTCCCCGTCGCCACGGCCAGCGCCAACACGAGCCCGGCCGCGAGGACCGCCCACTCGCCCAGGAAGGTGCAGCAGATCACCAGCAGCGCGGTGACCGGCAGAACCAGCTGCTGGGCGAGGCCCACCCTGACGTAACGCGCGTGCAGCGCCCAGACGGTGAGCAGGTACAGCGCCGTCGGCAGGGTCACCGCCGCCGACGCGGCGAGCAGGGACAGGTGTGCCTCGCCGACCGCCTCCTCGACGGCCACCTCCAGGCCCGCTCCGATCGCGGCGGCCGAGGCGAAGACCACGTAGTGGCCGTATCCCCACAGGAACGCCTGCCTGCTGGAGCGCAGATGGCCGTGGACCGGCACGAAGTAGATCCACCAGGCGGCGAAGATGATCAACAAGCCGCCGGCGGCGATCGGCAACAGCTCGGCCAGCGCCTCGTCCTCGTCGATGGCGGACTTCACGGCGACCGTCGCCGCGGCGATCGTCTCGCCCAGCACGATGATCGTGAACAGCCCGTAGCGCTCCGCGATGTGGTGCGGATGCCAGGCGGTCGGATGGTCCTTCTCGGCGTAGACCGGTACGCACATCTCCAGCAGCGCCATCACCAGGAACAGCCAGGACCTGCCACCCTCGGGCAGCACCAACAGCCCGACCCAGCCGATCTGGCAGAGCACCACGCCACCGGCGTACCGCAGCGCCATCGTCCGCTCCGGGCCCTCGCTCGACACCGCGACCCGCAGCCACTGCGCGGTCATGGCCAGTCGCATGATCACGTAGCCCAGCAGGACGGCGAGGAACTCGTGGTCCTGGAACGCCCGGGGCACCCCCGCCGCGAGGACCAGGACGCCGGCGATCTGTATCAGCGTGACGACGCGGTAGAGGACGTCGTCGTTGTCGTACGCCGAGGCGAACCAGGTGAAGTTCATCCAGGCCCACCAGATGGCGAAGAAGACCATCGCGTAGCTGATGATCCCCTCGCCCGTGTGGGACTCCGCCACGGCGTGGACCAGCTGGACGCCCGCCTGCGCGATGGCCACGACGAAGCAGAGGTCGAAGAAGAGTTCCAGCGGCGAGGCGACCCGATGGGCCTCGCCGCGCCCGCGCGCGGTGAGCCTGCGCAAGGGTCTTTGGCGAGTGGGCCCGCCGGAGGGGGAGGACGGGGGAACGGGGCTGGTCGTCATGGGTCCCAGCACAGCAGATAACCGCCCGAATATCTTGCACAGGGACGCCCCGGCGCAGGAGGGTCGCCACTCTCGGCGAACGCCGGGGCCAGGCGGCACGCGCGCGTTCCTGCCCGCCCGCCGTCGACGCCCCGACGTGGTCGGTAGCAGCCTCCGTCGTCTTCCTCGACGCGGTCACGTGCGTCGGTGTCCCGCCCCTCCACCGGCGCGTCGACGGCCTGCCCTTCGACCGGCTGGACGAGGCCGAGCCGCAGGCGCCCGGCCGGTGGCGCGTCGGCGCGGATTCCGGCCGGTGGCGCGTGGGTACGGGTTCCGGTCAGTGGCGCGGCGGCACGTGCCCCGGCCGGTGGCGCGGCGGCACGGGTTCCGTCCGGGCCGGCTTCGGGGCCGTACCCTGGACGCATGAGCACCCCCTCCGCCCCCGAGCCGCGCGAGCCGAAGGCCGCGCTGGTCTTCGACGACCCGCTGGACCAGCAGTCCTCGGACGACACGGACCGTGGTTGGGGCGAGCGGCCGGTGGCCGGCGGCGACAGCGCGGCCGACCTCAGGCGCTTCCTCGACGAGAAGCCTCCCCACCACCTCTGAAGCCGCCTGGCACAGCGGGCCCACGCTCGCCGGGCCCCGCGGAAAACCGTCGCCGCTACGGCCCTTTGTGCCCCGAGTCCCGCTGCGCGACCAGCGCGTCCCGGATCTCCTTGAGCACCTCCAGCTCGGTCACCTGGACCACCTCCTGCGTGCCCTCCCGTGCCTTGCGGCGCGCCTCCAGCCTCGCCAGGTACTTCGACATGGGCAGCACCATCAGGAAGTAGACGACCGCCGCCGTGATCACGAAGGTGAGGGTGGCGCCCAGCACCGACCCCCACAGGATCCGGACGCCTGTCGCCGCGTCGCCGGTACCGGTGCACGGACCTTTGAGGCAGGAGCTGTAGCTGTCCAGGTTCTTGGTACCGAAGGCGCCGACCAGCGGGTTGATGATGCCCTTCACCACCGAGTTGACGATGTTCGTGAAGGCCGCGCCGATCACCACCGCCACCGCCAGATCGACGACGTTCCCGCGCATCAGGAAGGCTTTGAAGCCATGCCAGACGCTCGGTTCCTTCTTGTTCTCGCTCACCTCGGGGACACTCCTCGTCTGAACGGGTAGGGGAACGAACAGCTCCGCAACCTACGTCAGGACGAGGCCGCCGTGTCCCCCTCGGGGGCATCAACGGGCGACTCGACAGCACACCGCGCAGTACGCGCAAGAAGAGGTTCACCACAGCGTCACCGCCAGCTGAGCCGTGGCGCTCGCGCCCGCCAGGCGCGCCGCGGTGGACGGCGACACCGACACCACGACCAGCGCGCCGCCGTCGACCACCTCCCCACCGGTGGGGTCGGCCGCGCCGACCACCCCGTCGAGCGGCTCGGGCACCTTCGTCACGAGCGCCCTGCGCGCGATCACACGCGCCGCACCGCCCGCCGCGCTCCGGTCGGCGGCGATGACGTCCACCCGGTCACCGGGCCGCAACAGGCGTACGGCGGCCGCGTCGGCGATCCGCACCGGCGCCTCGACGGCCTCGTTGGCCTCGGCGGCGGGACGACGGCGTACGGGATCGCCCGTCGGCGCCTGCGCGCGGGCGTGCACGCCCCCGTCCGAGTGCCCGCGGGACGGGCCGGCGTCCCCCGGCCCCGCCGCCACGAGCACGGCGGCGGTGACGGCGAGACCGAGCGCCAGGGCGCGCCGGCGGCTGCGGACGAGCCGCCGCAGCCGAAAGCGCCCGCCGCGCACCCGCACGGGAGCGAACAGCGGCACCTCGCGGGTCGCGGGAGCGTCCGTGCCGGGCGGGCGCGAAGCGGACAGGGACGAAGACGCCGACGCAGACGTGGACGCGGAAGGGGACTCGGACGGCGGCGGGAGGGCGAGGGGAGAGGGAGGCGAGGGGGAAAGGGACATGGGATCACCACCAGCGACGAGGAATCGGTGTGCGAAGCCACGATGGGCCATCGTGCCGCCGCTCGCCGGAGCCGGTGGATCACCGAGGGGTTGTGGACAACTCCCTCACCCGAACGATGCGTTCCGCCTCCGCGTCCCTGCCTCCGGACCCGGCTACGGCAGGTCGAACCCCGGATTCAGCCCGCCCAGCGCGTTCGTGCACAGGCAGTCCCGCTCGTCGCTCGCGGGCAGCGCCGCCACCGCGTCGAACAGCACCCCGCGCAGCCGGTCCACGTTCGCCGCGAACACCCGCAGCACCTCCTCGTGGGAGACGCCCTCACCGCTCTCGGCACCCGCGTCCAGGTCGGTGACCAGGTTCAACGACGTGTAGCAGAGCTCGAGTTCACGGGCGAGCGCCGCTTCCGGGTGGCCCGTCATGCCGACCACCGACCAGCCCTGTGCCCGGTGCCACAACGATTCGGCACGGGTCGAGAACCGCGGTCCCTCGATCACGACCAGCGTCCCGCCGTCCACCGGCTCCCAGTCGCGGCCGCGCGCCGCTTTCAGCGCCGCCGCGCGGCCAGCGGGGCAGTAGGGGTCGGCCAGCGACACGTGCACCACGTTGGGCACCGAGCCGTCGGGCAGTGGCAGCCCGTCGAAGTACGTCCCCACTCGCGACTTGGTACGGTCGACCAGCTGGTCGGGGACGAGCAGCGTGCCGGGCCCGTACTCGGGGCGCAGACCGCCCACCGCGCACGGCCCGAGGACCTGGCGCACTCCGAGCGAGCGCAGCGCCCACAGGTTGGCCCGGTAGTTGATGCGGTGGGGCGGCAGATGGTGGCCGCGTCCGTGCCGGGGCAGGAAGGCGACCCGTCGGCCGGCGATCTCGCCGAGGACGAGGGAGTCGCTGGGCGGTCCGTACGGGGTGTCCACCTGGATCTCGGTCACGTCGTCGAGGAACGAGTAGAAGCCCGAGCCGCCGATTACGCCGATCTCTGCGTTCGCCATGACCAGCACAGTAGCCGGAATCGAACACACTTGTTTCCGGCTCCGGAACCGCTTCCCGCCTCCGCCCGTGGTCCCTGCCTCCCGCCTCGGCAGACGCCGAGGACCCTGCCGTCGTACGACGGCAGGGTCCCGTGAGGAAGCCTTACGCGGCGGAGGTGCCGGCGGCGGAGGTGCCGGTGCTCGACGGCTTCGAGTCCGAGGAGGACGACGAGGCCGGGGTCGAGGACGTCGACGACTTGGACGACGCCGGCGAGCTGCTCGACGAGGAGCCGCGGCTGTCGTTGCGGTAGAAGCCGGAGCCCTTGAAGACGATGCCGACCGCGGAGAACACCTTCTTGAGGCGACCACCGCAGTTGGGGCACTCGGTCAGGGCGTCGTCGGTGAACTTCTGCACCGCCTCGAGGCCCTCGCCGCACTCGGTGCACTGGTACTGGTAGGTCGGCACTGTCTTCCTCCTGGCACTCTCACTCGATGAGTGCTAACGACGATCCATAGTGACGTATTCCCGGGGATCAGTCCACTGTCACCGGCACGCGGTGACCGACGCCACGTGCGACGGTACGGCTCCGGGGGTGCGCCACCAGCCGGGAGCGCAGGGCCAGCAGGGTCGCCAGGGCCAGCAGTGTGCCGCCCATGGGCACCAGGAACCCGGCGCCGTCCCGGAAGCGGTCCTCCAGCTGCCCGGCGACCGTGACGGCGGCCGCCTGGCCGAGCGCCACCGCGCCGGTCAGCCAGGTGAACGCCTCGGTGCGCGCCTCGGCCGGGACCAGGTTCTCCACCAGCGTGTAGCCGGTGATGAGCGCGGGCGCGATGCACATGCCGACCAGGAGGCCGAGCCCGGCCAGCACGAGCACGGAGTGCGCGGCCCACAGGCCGGAGGCCGTCAGCGCCAGTGCGCCGTACCCGACGACGAGGCGGTGCTGCGGAGCCGCCTTCCAGGCGACGGCGCCGCAGACCAGGCCGGAGAGCATGTTGCCGGCGGCGAAGGTGCCGTACAGGACGCCGTTCAGGCCGGGCTCGCCGATCGACTCGGTGAACGCGGCCAGTGAGACCTGCATGCCGCCGAAGACGGATCCGATGCCCAGGAAGGTCACGATCAGGACGCGCACGCCGGGGACGCGCAGGGCGGAGGCGTGCTCCCCGCGCGCGTGCCCGCCGCGGGCGGCCGGGGGCTGCGTGTGCTTCTGCGCGGCGAACAGCAAGCCGCCGAGCAGGGTGAGGGAGGCCTCGGTGACCAGGCCGGCGGCCGGGTTCACGGTGGTGCACAGGGCGGTCGCCAGCAGCGGGCCGACGACGAAGGTGAGTTCGTCGGTGACGGACTCGAAGGCCGCCGCGGTGGTCATCAGGGGTGAGCCCTTCAGCGTCACGCCCCAGCGGGCGCGGACCATCGGGCCGATCTGCGGGACGGAGGCGCCTGTCGGCACGGCCGCCGCGAACAGCGCCCACAGGGGCGCGTGCGCCAGCGCGAGCGCCGTCAGCGCGAGCGCCGACAGCGCGTGCACGAGCACGCCCGGGACCAGCACCGCGCGCTGTCCGTAGCGGTCCGCGAGGCGCCCGCCGTAGGGCGCGCACAACGCCATGGAGACGCCGGTGACGGCCGCCGCGGCGCCCGCCGCGCCGTACGAGCCGGTGGTGTGCTGCACGAGCAGCACGATGGAGAGGGTGAGCATCGCGAACGGCTGGCGCGCCGCGAAGCCGGGCAGCAGGAACGTCCATGCGCCGCGGGTGCGCAGCAGCTGCCCGTATCCCGGGCGGGAGGATGCCGACGAGTCCTTCGACGGCTCGGAGGTGACCGTGGACGCCACGGCCCGTGCCTTTCTGCCGCCTGGTAGCGCGACCCCGGATGTCGGGCGGGGGCGCCGAGAGCTGTCCTCTTGCGCGTACGCGGTAGATACCGGCGCCACTGCGGGAGGCGTCCCGGCCGCCATACGGTCGCGCCAGCTCTGCGTCAGGCAGAGTTGGTTCGATCTGGGTGCGCCTTCATCGTACAGGGGCCGTCCACCCCCTGGCCTGTGAAAACGAGCACCACGGAGCCGGCAGCCTCCGAATGAAGGGGGTGTGAACGGTGCGAAACGTGCACTTAACGCGTGCCGCCGTTCGTGCCCAGCCAGCCGGCCAGCTTGCCGCCGCGCCCCACGGCGCGCAGCCGGGCCTCGGCCGCGTCGCGGACGGGGTCGGTGGCGACGACGAGGAGTTCGTCGCCGCGCCGCAGCACCGTCGTCGGCAGCGGCACGAACGTGGTGCCGTCGCGCACGACGAGGGTGACGGCGGCCCCGGCGGGCAGGCGCAGCTCGTTGACCTCGACGCCGTGCATCTTCGAGCCCTCGGGGATCGCGACCGACAGCAGGTGCCCGCGCAGCCGCTCCAGGGGCGCCGACTCGATGCCGAGGTCGGCGGCCTCCGTGTCCTCGCCCAGGCGCAGCTTGCGGGCCAGCCACGGCAGCGTCGGCCCCTGGACCAGGGTGTAGACCACGACCAGGACGAAGACGATGTTGAAGATGCGGCGGCTGGCCTCGACGCCCTCCACCATGGGGATCGTCGCCAGGATGATGGGCACGGCGCCGCGCAGCCCCGCCCAGGACATCAGGGTCTGCTCCTGCCACGGCACCCGGAACGGCACCAGGCACAGCACCACGCTCAGCGGGCGCGCCACCATGGTCAGCACCAGGCCGATGACGAGCGCGGGCACGATGTCGTCGCCCAGTTCGTGCGGGGTGACCAGCAGGCCGAGCAGGACGAACATGCCGATCTGGGCGATCCAGCCGAGCCCGTCGGCGAACCCGCGCGTGGCCGGCCAGTGCGGCAGTTTCGCGTTGCCCATGACCATCGAGGCGAGGTAGACGCCCAGGAAGCCGCTGCCGTGCGCCAGGGAGCCCGCGGCGTACGCCACGGTCGCGATGGCCATGACGGCGATCGGGTAGAGGCCGGAGGCGGGCAGGGCGACGTGCCGCAGGCCCCAGGAGCCCGCCCAGCCCACCGCGATGCCGATCGCGGCGCCGATGGCCAGCTCCAGGAGTATCTCGCCGAGCAGCAGGTACCAGTGCTCGACGGGACCCGCGGTGGAGAAGGCGACGACCAGGATGACCACGGGGGCGTCGTTGAAGCCGGACTCCGCCTCCAGCGTGCCCGTCACGCGCGCGGGGAGGGGGATCTTGCGCAGGACGGAGAAGACCGCCGCCGCGTCCGTCGAGGACACCACCGCTCCGATGATGAGCGCCTGCCGCCACTCGAGTCCGGTCAGGTAGTGCGCGCCCGCCGCCGTGACCCCGACGCTCACCGCGACGCCGGCCAGCGCCAGCGCGGTGGCGGCCGGCAGGGCCGGCCTGACCTCCTTCCACTTCGTGCCGAGGCCGCCCTCGGCGAGGATCACGACCAGGGCCGCGTAGCCGATGACCTGGGTGAGTTCGGCGTTGTCGAAGTGGATGCCGCCGATGCCGTCCTGGCCGATGAGGACGCCGATGCCCAGGTACACGAGCAGGCTGGGGAGCCCGCTGCGTGAGGAGATCCGGACCGCTGCCACGGCGACGAGCAGGACGATCGAGCAGACGAGCAGGAGCTGGTTGAGGTGGTGGACGGTCAGCGACGGTTCCCTTCCCTGGCGCACGCCTCGCGCGCGGGAGCATCACGTACATGGGACACGAGAGCTCCGAGCTCCGGCCCCAACTACTTCGTTACCTTACCTAACTCTTGACGATTTCTTGACGTTGGTCCGGGCGTGATCGAACATCCTTCCGCGCTGGTTGCCGACTCCGCGTCAAGTGCCGCGGACCCCTGCGCCTATGGTTGCTCCAGCGCTCATTCATAGTCACAGCCCGACCTGCCGCTCGCGTTAGGACAGCAAGGACAGCGATGCCCCCCAACACCACCGCCACCACGAGTGACAAGCCCGGCAAGTCCGGCAGGAAGAAGGGGCGCAAAGCCCGTCTGATCGTCCTCGTCCTGGTGCTGGCCCTCATCGGCGGCATCGCCTTCGGCGCCTACTGGTCCATCAGCACCGTCCGCGCCTCGTTCCCGCAGACCAAGGGTTCGATCACTCTCGACGGCCTGTCCGGCCCCGTCGACGTGAAGCGGGACGGCTACGGCATCCCGCAGGTCTACGCGTCCTCCGACGAGGACCTGTTCATGGCGCAGGGCTACGTCCAGGCGCAGGACCGGTTCTACGAGATGGACGTGCGCCGGCACATGACCTCCGGGCGCCTGTCGGAGATGTTCGGCAAGAGCCAGGTCGACAACGACGAGTTCCTGCGCACCCTCGGCTGGGACCGAGTCGCCAAGCAGGAGTACGACACCAGGCTGTCGGCCTCCACGAAGAAGTACCTCCAGGCGTACGCCAAGGGAGTCAACGCCTACCTCAAGGGCAGGGACGCCGAGGACATCTCCCTCGAGTACGCGGCGCTCGGGTTCAGCAACGACTACAAGCCCGCCCAGTGGACCCCGGTCGACTCGGTCTCCTGGCTGAAGGCGATGGCCTGGGACCTGCGCGGCAACATGCAGGACGAGATCGACCGCGCCCTGCTGACCAGCCGCCTCGGCCCGCAGCAGATCGCCGATCTGTACCCGCAGTACCCCTACGACCGCAACCAGGCGATCGTCCAGGAGGGCCAGTACGACGAGCTGACCGGAAAGTTCGAGCAGGGCAGCGGCCGCAGCGGCTCCGACGGCTCCTCCACGGACGGAACGACGGGCGGCACGGGCACCTCCTCGAACACGGACGGTTCGGCCCTGCAGGGCCAGCTGTCGGGCCTCTACGACGTCCTGGACGACCTGCCCACGGCCGTCGGCGTCAACGGCAACGGCATCGGCTCCAACTCCTGGGCCGTCGCCGGGAAGTACACCATCACCGGCAAGCCGCTGCTGGCCAACGACCCGCACCTGTCGGCCTCACTGCCGTCCGTCTGGTACCAGATGGGCCTGCACTGCCGCACGGTATCCAGCACCTGCCAGTACGACGTCTCCGGCTACACCTTCGCCGGCATGCCCGGCGTGATAATCGGCCACAACCAGAAGATCTCCTGGGGCATGACCAACTCCGGCGTCGACGTCACCGACCTCTACCTGGAGAAGCTCTCCGGCGACGGCTACCAGTACGACGGCAAGGTGAAGCCCTTCACCACGCGCGAGGAGACCATCAAGGTCGCCGGCGGCTCCCCCAAGAAGATCGTCGTCCGCCAGACCGAGGACGGGATGCCTCTGCTGTCCGACCGCGACGACGAGCTCGTCAAGGTCGGCAAGAAGGCCACCGTGGACACGGTGGACACCTCGGCCCCCGACCGCGGCGACGGTTACGGCGTCGCCCTGAAGTGGACCGCGCTCGAGCCGGGCACCACCATGGACGCCGTCTTCGCCATGGACAAGGCGGCCGACTGGGACGACTTCCGCGCCGCCGCCAAGCTCTTCGACGTGCCCTCGCAGAACCTGATCTACGCGGACACCGAGGACCACATCGGCTACCAGCTCCCCGGCAAGATCCCCACGCGCGCGAAGGGCCACGACGGCTCCATCCCGGCGCCCGGCTGGGACTCCAAGTACAAGTGGACCGGCACCATCGCCTTCGACAAGCTGCCCTACGAGTACAACCCGGCCCGCGGCTACATCGTCACCGCCAACCAGGCCGTGATCGACCCGGACAAGTACCCCTACACGCTCACCACGGACTGGGGCTACGGCACCCGCAGCCAGCGCATCACCGACCTGATCAAGCAGAAGATCAAGGGCGGCGGCAAGATCTCCACCGACGACATGCGCCAGATGCAGCTGGACAACAGGAGCCAGATCGCCACGCTGCTCGTGCCCACACTGCTCAAGATCAACCTGGACGACCCGGACGTCCGTGAGGCGCAGGAACTGCTGCAGGGCTGGGACTACACCCAGGACGCGGACTCGGCCGCCGCCGCCTACTTCAACGCGGTGTGGCGCAACATCCTCAAGCTCGCCTTCGGCAACAAGCTGCCCAAGGAGCTGCGGGTCGAGGGCCAGTGCCTGTGGGTCGACCCCGTCAACAGCACCGGGCCGGTCGACAACACCGGCAAGGTCCGCGAGTGCGGCCAGCGCGACGCCGACCAGGCGCAGCCCGACGGCGGCGACCGCTGGTTCGAGGTCGTGCGCAACCTCATGGAGAAGCCGGACAGCGACTGGTGGACGACGCCCGCGAGGGGCGCGCGCGACGGCGCCGACCACAACCGCGACAAGCTGTTCGAACGCGCCATGATCGACGCCCGCTGGGAGCTGACCGCCAAGCTCGGCAAGGACATCGACACCTGGAGCTGGGGCCGGCTGCACCGCCTGTTCCTGAAGAACCAGACCCTGGGCACCAGCGGCCCTGGCTTCCTGCAGTACCTCCTCAACCGCGGCCCCTGGAAGCTCAGCGGCGGTGAGGCGGCGGTCAACGCCACCGGCTGGAACGCCGCCGGCGGCTACGAGGTCGTGTGGGTGCCGTCCATGCGGATGGTGGTCAACCTCGACGACCTCGACAAGTCGAAGTGGATCAACCTCAGCGGCGCCTCCGGACACGCCTTCAGCGCCCACTACACCGACCAGACCGGAAAGTGGGCCAAGGGCGAACTGCTCGACTGGTCCTTCTCCAAGAAGGCGGTCGACGACAGCACCAGCGACACCCTCGTGCTCAAGCCGTGAACCACCGGAAGGGGCCCTTCACGCGCGCGTGAAGGACCCCTTCCGCATGCCTCAGGTGAACCGGCGCACCCCCGACGGCGTCACCACGGCGTGCACCGGCCGGTCGTGCGCCTCCTCCGGGACGTGCTCGACGACCTCGGTGTCGTACAGGAGCACCACCAGCGTGGGACGCGCGTCGGCGCGCGCCAGACGCGTCAGCACGCGGTCGTACGAGCCGCCGCCACGCCCCAGGCGCATACCGCGCGCGTCGACCGCGAGGCCCGGCAGCAGCACCACGTCGGCGTCCATCACGGCGTCGCGGCCCAGGTGCTCGCCGGCGGGTTCGAAGAGAGCCATCCGCCCGGCGTGTTGCACCCGTGCGAGGGAGCCCTCACCGGCGTAGGCGCCCCAGTCGAGATCGTTGTCCGGCAACAGCGCCGGGAGCAGGACGCGCACGCCCCGGGTGCGCAGCGCGTCCAGCAGCGCGAGCGTCCCCGGCTCGCTCCCCACCGAGACGTACGCCGCCACCGTCCGCGCGTGCGCCAGCTCCGGCAGCTCCAGGGCGCGCTCGGCCAGTGCTGAGGCCGCTTCCCGCACGTCATCCGTCGTCAACGTGTTTCTCACTGCCAGGAGCTCGCGCCGCAACATACGTTTGTCAGAATCCGGTCCGCCCTTGAGGTGGCTCATGTGTCGCTCCCGCACCGTTCCGCCACTGTTCCAATACACCCATACGATCACGAATTAACCGGAGATACAGATTCCTCTCAAAGCCACCGGATAAGGTGGCCGCCATGACTCAGTCGCACCCCAGGATCAGCAAGGCTGTCATCCCCGCGGCCGGCCTCGGCACCCGCTTCCTGCCGGCGACCAAGGCCACTCCCAAGGAGATGCTGCCGGTCGTGGACAAGCCCGCGATCCAGTACGTGGTCGAGGAGGCCGTCTCCGCCGGTCTCGACGACGTCCTCATGATCACGGGCCGCAACAAGCGCCCCCTCGAGGACCATTTCGACCGCAACTACGAACTCGAGTCGGCGCTGGAGAAGAAGGGCGACGCCCAGCGGCTCGCCAAGGTCCAGCAGTCCAGCGACCTCGCGACCATGCACTACGTGCGCCAGGGCAACCCCAAGGGTCTCGGACACGCGGTCCTGTGCGCCGCTCCGCACGTCGGGCAGGAGCCGTTCGCCGTCCTGCTGGGCGACGACCTGATCGACCCCCGTGACCCCCTCCTCGCACGGATGATCGAGGTCCAGGAGCAGTACGGCGGCAGCGTCGTCGCGCTCATGGAGGTCGCCGCCGAACAGATCCACCTCTACGGCTGCGCCGCCGTCGAGGCCACCGTGGACGGCGACGTCGTCAAGGTGACCGGACTGGTGGAGAAGCCGGACCCGGCCGACGCCCCCTCGAACTACGCCATCATCGGACGCTACGTCCTCGACCCCGCCGTGTTCGGCGTCCTGCGCCGGACCGAGCCGGGCCGCGGCGGCGAGATCCAGCTCACCGACGCCCTCCAGCAGCTCGCGCAGGACGAGAAGGTCGGCGGCCCGGTGCACGGCGTCGTCTTCAAGGGTCGCCGCTACGACACCGGCGACCGCGGCGACTACCTGCGTGCCATTGTCAGACTCGCGTGCGAGCGTGAAGATCTGGGTCCGGACTTCCGTACCTGGCTTCGCAGTTACGTCACCGAGGAGATGCAGCAACTTTGAGCACCGCCGCGCCCCGTCCCACCGGCCAGGACCACCTCTGGTCGGTGGACGAGCACCTGGAGGACATCCTCGCCACCGTCCGCCCCCTGGAACCCATCGAGCTGCAACTGCCCGACGCCCAGGGATGCGTCCTGGTCGAGGACGTCACGGTGCCGGTCTCGCTGCCGCCCTTCGACAACAGCTCGATGGACGGGTACGCGGTGCGGGTCGCGGACGTGGCGGGCGCGAGCGAGGAGTTCCCGGCGGTCCTCGAAGTCGTCGGGGACGTCGCGGCCGGACAGGCCGCCGACCTGCTGCACGTGGGGCCGGGCCAGACCGCCCGGATCATGACCGGGGCGCCGCTGCCGCCCGGCGCCGAGGCCGTCGTACCCGTCGAGTGGACCGACGGGGGCCTCGGCGAGGGCCCCGTCGACGGGATGCGCGCCCGCAGCCTCGCCCCGGAACAGGCCTCGGGGCACGTGCGCGTGCACCGGCCCGCCGAGGCACGCGCGCACGTACGCGCGAAGGGCAGCGACGTGAAGGCCGGGGACCGCGCCCTCGAGGCCGGCACCGTCCTCGGCCCGCCGCAGATCGCCCTGCTCGCCGCGATCGGCCGCGGCACGGTCCGGGTGCGCCCCCGCCCGCGCGTGGTCGTCCTGTCCACCGGCAGCGAACTCGTCCAGCCCGGCGAGGCACTGCGCAGCGGCCAGATCTACGACTCCAACAGCTTCGCCCTCACCGCGGCCGCCCGGGACGCGGGGGCCATCGCCTACCGCGTCGGCGCCGTCGCCGACGACGCCGAGACCCTCCGCAACACCATCGAGGACCAGCTCGTCCGCGCCGACCTGGTCGTCACCACGGGCGGCGTCAGCGTCGGCGCGTACGACGTCGTCAAGGAGGCCCTGTCGCACGTCGGGGACGAGGACGAGGCGGGCAGCGGCATCGAGTTCCGCAGGCTCGCCATGCAGCCCGGCAAGCCCCAGGGCTTCGGGTCCATCGGCCCCGACCACGTCCCCCTGCTGGCCCTCCCCGGCAACCCGGTGTCGTCGTACGTCTCCTTCGAGCTGTTCGTGCGGCCCGCGATCCGCGCGCTGATGGGGCTCGAGGAAGTCCACCGGCCCACCACGCGCGCGAAGCTGACCGCGGACAAGGCGCTGACCTCACCGAAGGGGCGCAGACAGTTCCTGCGCGCGACATACGCCGACGGCGCCGTGCGCCCCGTCGGAGGCGCCGGCTCCCACCTGGTCGCCGCCCTCGCCCACGCGGACGCGCTGATCGTCGTCCCCGAGGACGTGGAGTCCGTCGAGCCGGGCACCGAGGTCGAAGTGGTCCTGCTCGGCTGAACCCCCCAGGTTGGGGGTACCGTGTCGCGCACAACAGGCCCGTGCGCCGCATCGCGACGGGCCCGGACCGGGAGCGCGACACGCATGAGCACGCAGGACCGACTGACGCACATCGACGAGGCGGGCGCCGCCCGCATGGTCGACGTATCCGACAAGGACGTGACCGCGCGCACCGCGCGCGCCAGCGGACGCGTCCTCGTCTCACCCCGCGTGGTCGAGCTGCTGCGCGCGGAGGGCCTGCCCAAGGGCGACGCCCTGGCCACCGCGCGCATCGCGGGCATCATGGGCGCCAAACGCACCCCCGACCTCATCCCGCTCTGTCACCCCCTGGCCCTGTCCGGTGTGAAACTGGACCTGTCGGTCGCGGACGACGCCGTGGAGATCCGGGCCACGGTGCGGACGACGGACCGCACGGGCGTCGAGATGGAGGCCCTCACCGCGGTCTCCGTCGCCGCGCTCACCGTGATCGACATGGTCAAGGCGGTCGACAAGGGAGCGGTCATCACGGACGTGCGCGTGGACGAGAAGACGGGCGGGAAGTCGGGCGACTGGAGCCGGTCGTGAGCGCCGCGCCGACCGCCGGTGGCGCGCCGCGCGCGCCGTATCGCGCGCTGGTCGTGACGGCCTCCAACCGCGCCTCGGCGGGCGTGTACGAGGACAGGGGCGGCCCGCTGATCGCCGAGGGGCTGACGCGCTTCGGGTTCGCCGTGGAGGGGCCGCAGGTCGTCCCCGACGGGGATCCGGTGGAGGCCGCGCTGCGCGCCGGCGTGGCGGCCGGCTACGACGTGATCGTCACCACCGGCGGCACCGGCGTCTCGCCCACCGACCGCACGCCGGAGGCGACCCGCCGGGTCATCGACCACGAGGTGCCGGGCGTCGCGGAGGCCATCAGGGCGTTCGGCCGGGAGAAGGTGCCGACC
This sequence comes from Streptomyces aurantiaciflavus, assembly GCF_049808595.1. Taxonomy (NCBI): domain Bacteria; kingdom Bacillati; phylum Actinomycetota; class Actinomycetes; order Kitasatosporales; family Streptomycetaceae; genus Streptomyces; species Streptomyces aurantiaciflavus. The sequence goes on from NZ_JBNCAQ010000005.1 coordinate 156,397, forward strand.
GCGGTGCTCTCCCGGGGCCTGGCCGGGGTGGCGGGCCGGACGCTGATCGTGAACCTGCCCGGTTCCACCGGCGGAGTGAAGGACGGGCTGACCGTCCTGGAGCCCCTGCTGGTGCACGCGGTGGAGCAGCTGCGCGGCGGTGACCACCCCAGACCCGGCGCCAGGAGTGGGGGTGCGAGCTGAACAGCCCGTCCTGGCCCGTCGAACTCGCTGAGGGCGATGTCGTCCTGCGGCCGATAAAGATGCGCGACCAGAGGGCGTGGCGCGAGGTCAACCGGCGCAACCGGGACTGGCTGCGCCCCTGGGAGGCGACCATCCCGCCGCCCGCGCCCAGCGGGCCGATCGCGCACCGGCCGACCTACCGCCAGATGGTCCGGCACCTGCGGTCCGAGGCGAACGCGGGGCGGATGCTGCCGTTCGTCATCGAGTACCAGGGGCGGCTCGTCGGCCAGTTGACGGTCGCCGGGATCACCTGGGGGTCCATGTGCTCGGGGCACGTCGGCTACTGGGTGGACGAGGCGGTGGCCGGACGCGGGGTGATGCCGACGGCGGTGGCGCTCGTCGTGGACCACTGTTTCCGGACCGTGGGGCTGCACCGCATCGAGGTCTGCATTCGGCCCGAGAACGGCCCCAGCCGCCGGGTCGTGGAGAAACTCGGATTCCGTGAGGAGGGGCTGCGGCCGCGTTATCTCCACATCGACGGAGCCTGGCGCGACCATCTCGTCTTCGCGCTCACGGCGGAGGAAGTACCGGAAGGCCTGCTGAGCCGCTGGCGGCGCGCCCGGGCCAGGAGCACGCCCGGTGACCAGCGGAACACGCCGCGGAATCACACCGGTCCTGGAAATTGAATAAGTGTTCGAAAATGATCGGGCGGTGACCGTCTCATGGCATTGAATTCACGCCTCCGAGCGGCCTGCTGATCGCATCGGTCCCAAAAAAAGCTCGAAATATCAGCCAGATCGTGCGACACACCGGCCCAATTGGCGGATGGCCTCGCGCAAACCCCTCTACCGTGTGAGGCGTGAGCAGCAGCGGCCTCATCTACGCAGTCATCGTCGGGGCCTGGGCCGCCTACTTGGTGCCGATGTGGCTCCGTAGGCAGGACGAGCTGAACGAGGCCCGTCCGACGGAACGCTTCAGCACCGCCATCCGGCTGCTGTCCGGACGGGCGGGGATGGAGCGTCGGTACGCCAGGGACCTGCGGGCGCGCTCCACCGAGGAGGGGGAGCCCGACGCCGACGCGCCGGACGCCGTCACCGAATCGGTGGACGTCCGGGCCTTCGCCATGCCTCCGACGCGTCCGCAGGCCAAGGCGACGGTTCAGGAGCGCGAACAGGAGCGCCCGGAGACGGCGCGCGATCCGGCGCGTGAAGCGGCGGCCATGGGCGCGCGTGAGCAGAGCTCCAAGCCGGCGCGCGAACCGGCGTCCAGGCCCGCGCACGAACCGGCTGCCGCGCCGGCGCACCCGCGCGTGCCCGACGCGCGGCGCACGCCTCCCACCGCCTCCGCGCAGGCGGCCGCCGCGCGCGCCCGGCGCACGAAGGTGCTCGCACGCCGACGGCGCACCACCGTGATGCTGTTCCTCGCGTTCACCCTGGGTGCGATCGTCGCCGCCGTCGGCGGGCTCGCGTTCCTGTGGGCGCCCGGCGTACCCGCCGTCCTCCTCAGCGCGTACATCGCGCACCTGCGCTCCCAGGAGCGCCGCCGCTTCGCCTTCCAGATGGACCGCAGACGCGCGGAGGTCGCCGCGCAGCGGCTGCGGGAGCGCCAGCCGCGCCGGCGCACCCCCGCCGCCGCGCCCGTGGCGGCCGACGACGGCCCCGACGCCGGCGCGGAGGAGCCGCACGCGGACCCCGAACCGGAGACCGACCCGGGGCTGCTGGCGCTCGCCGCCGACCGCAGGGCGCTCGTCGAGCAGACCGATCACGCGGAGTGGGTCGATCAGCAGCGTGAGCGGCAGCGGCGGCCGGGCCACGGAGACAGCTGGGATCCGGTGCCCGTGCCCCTGCCGACGTACGTGACCGCACCGGTCGCCCCGCGCGCCACGGCCGGCGTCGACCTGGGCGCGCCGGACACGTGGAGCTCGGCCCGGTCGAGCTCGGTCGCGCCGGAGCAGGAGGCGGCGGACGCAGAGGCCGAGGGCGACCCCGGGGCCTCCGTGGAGGGTGACGCCTCGGGCGGGACGGCGAGGGCCGAGGGCGGCGAACGCAGTGACGCCCGCCGTGCCGCGTCGGCCCGCCGGTCGCGGGAGCGGGGCCGTACACCGCTGTTCGACCAGTACGAGGACGGGGAGCGGCCGCGGGCCGCCAACGAGTGAGCGGGACCGCGTCGTGCGTGGTCGGGCCCGGGGAACGGATTTCCAAGCAGCCCGATGGGGGTGCTAGAGTTTCACTCGTTGCAAGGGCCTGTGGCGCAGTCCGGTAGCGCACCTCGTTCGCATCGAGGGGGCCAGGGGTTCAAATCCCCTCAGGTCCACGCAGCACAGGGGCCCTTCCCGATCTCGGGAAGGGCCCCTTGCCATGCGTGACATGACGACAGCCCCCGCCGGTGAAGCCGGCGGGGGCTGTCGTCATGTGCGGACGGTCAGCCGTGCCGGGGTGGGCGGGTCGGCCGGCGGGTCGTCTCGCCGAAGAAGCGGTCGGCGGGGACGGCTTCGCCGGTGGCGCGGGCCTCGCGGTGGACGTGGAGGCCGACCGCGAGGTCGAGGACGCCGAGGCCGAAGGGGGAGAAGATCACCGGCTTGTCGGTGCCGGTGGTCACCCCGCCGCGGATGTGCCGGGCGAGGGTGCCGGTGACGAAGTCGCGGTGGCCGTACCTCTGTTGCGCGAGGTGGGGTGAGGTGTTGGCCTTCAGGCAGTGGTCGGCGTCGTCCAGGATGTCGTACGCGTCGTTGATCAGTTCCGGGCCGATGTCGCGCAGGGAGATGTTCAACACGACCTGGCCGGGGGCGAAGCGCCCGCGTCCAGGACGTAGGGTTCCGCCGCCGTCGTCGCGAAGACCACGATGTCGGCCTTGAGGAGGGCGACTTCGAGGCTCGCGGTGGTCGACGTGCGGTAGCCGAGGTGGTCGCCGGCGTGGGCGGCGAGGGCCTCGGCGTACTCGGGGATCTTGTCGTGGACCGTGACGCCGCCGAACTGCCGGTTCTGCGCGGCGAAGAACTCCAGGACGTTGCGGGCGATGACGCCGCCGCCGATCACCGACAGATGGCCGGCGGTGCGGGAGCCGGACAACTGCTCGGCGGCCAGGACCGCGGAGGCGGCCGTGCGGGCGGCGCTGATCCGGGAGGCCTCCAGCAGGGCGAACGGGTAGCCGGTGGCGTAGTCGTTCAGGAGCAGGGCGGCGCTCGCGCGGGGGATGCCGTCGGCGATGTTCTGGGGGAACGAGCCGATCCACTTGATGCCGGCCACGTCGTGCTCGCCGCCCAGGCAGGCGGGGAGCGCGATGATGCGGGTGTCGGGCTTGTCGGGGAAGCGCAGGAGGCAGCTGTCGGGGTTGACCGAGTCGCCGTCGTCGTGAGCCAGGTACGTGGAGCGGACCTCGCGCACGATCTCGGGGCGGGAGCGGTCGATGACGGCGCGGGCCGTGGTTCCGCCGACCCCGCTGAACTCGAACACGGGGGCCCTCTCCGTCGAAGTCGTCGTCGTGGTCCCGCAGGTGGGGGTCATCGGCCTGCCGCGGCGTGTTCCGGGGCCGCCGCGGACGGGGCGGGGTACGGGGCGCCGGTGCCGGCCGGGCGGGAGGCGCGCAGGAAGGACGGGGCCGCCCAGTTGGCCTTGCCGAGCAGGAGCATCACCGAGGGCAGCAGGACCGCGCGGACCACGGTGGCGTCCAGCAGGACGGCGACCGCGAGGCCGACGCCGAGCTGCTTGAAGTCCTGCATGTCCAGGGTGCCGAAGACCGCGAAGACGGCGACCATGATCAGGCCGGCGCTGGTGACGACGCCCGCCGTGGAGCGGATGCCGTGCGCGATGGCGTCACGGGTGGTGGCGCCGCGGTCGTAGGCCTCGCGGATCCGGGAGACCACGAAGACGTGGTAGTCCATGGACAGGCCGAACAGGACCACGAAGACGAACAGCGGCATCCAGGACTCGACGGCGCCGATGCCCTCCGTGCCGACCAGGGAGGCGCCCCAGCCGTGCTGGAAGACGGCCGTCATCACGCCGTAGGCGGCGCCCACCGAGAGCAGGTTGAGGACGATCGAGGTGAGGGCGATGACGGGGGAGCGGAAGGAGAACAGCATCAGCAGGAAGGTCACGCCGAGGACGAAGGCGAAGACCGGGACGATGCTCTTCCTCAGCTGGTCGTTGTAGTCGACGGAGAAGGCGAGGTCGCCGCGGACGAGGGCGGTGGTGCCGTCGACCTTGCCGATGGTGTCGGGGACGAGGGTCTCGCGCAGGGTGGTGAGGGCCTTCTTGGAGGTGGCGTCGGAGCCGTTGCCGGCGAGCGGGACGCTCACCTCGGCGATGTTCTCCTTCGCGTGGACGGTGACGTCGATGGACTTGCCGGTCCGGCCGGAGGCCAGGGCCTTCGCCTCGAAGTCGGCGAGGGCCTGCTTCATCTGTGCGGAGTCGATGTCGGTGGCCTTGACGACGACGCTCGCGGGCGCCGGGGAGCCGGGGAAGTCCTTCTCGATCTGCCGGGAGACCTTCACCGTCGGGTTGTCGGCGGGCAGCAGCTTGTCGGTGCCGAGCTTCTCGGTCTTCATGCCGAGCGCGGGCGCGGCCAGGGCGAGCAGGACGGCCGCGGCGAGCAGGGCGAAGACGCCGGGGCGGGCGAGGACGCCGCGCAGCAGCAGGCTGTTGCGCGGGGTGCCGGCCGCGGCGCGGCGGGCGCGGCGGCCCAGGAACGGGATGCGGCCCGCGCCGATCCGGTCGCCGAGCATCGCCATCAGGGCGGGCAGGACGGTCATGGAGCCGAGGACGGCGATGACGACGATCTCGATGGTGGCGATGGCGAAGCCCTCGAAGACGGTCAGGCCGGAGAGGAACATGCCGGCCATGGCGACGCAGACGGTGATGCCGGAGATCAGCACGGAGTGGCCGGAGGTGGCGGCGGCGACCTGGAGCGCGGTGGCGTTGTCGCGGCCGGCCTCGCGCTCCTCGCGCTGGCGGCGCAGGTAGAACAGGCAGTAGTCGACGCCGACGGCGAGGCCCATCAGGAACATCATGGAGTTGGTCATGCCGTCGACCGGCACCACGTGGCTGGTCAGGGCGAGCAGGCCCATCGCGCCGACGCAGGCGGTCACCGCGAGCGCGATCGGCAGCAGGGCGGCGACCAGCGCGCCGAACACGGCGAGGAGGATGCCCAGCGAGACCGGCAGCGCGGTGTACTCGGCGCGCACGAAGTCCTCGCCGAGGCTGTCGTTGATGGCCTTCAGGCCGGTGGCGGCGCCGTACTGACCGAGCGTCACGTCCGTGTGGGCGGCGTCGGTCTTCCGCACCGCGTCGATGACCGGCTGGATGCGGTCGGCGGCGGTGTCCGGGTCGCCCTTCACGTCGTAGGTGATGAGGACGGCGTGCTTGTCGGCGGAGACGAGCCGGGTGGTGTCGGGGGTGCGGACGCGGGTGGCGAGGCCGGTGGCCTCGACGGCGTCGGCGGTGTCGGTGACGGCCTTGGTGAACTGGGGGCTGTCGGCGGTGAGTTCGTCGCTGTGGACGTGGATCAGCTCGGCGGCGGGCTCGGTCAGGCCGGCGTCCTGGAGGATGCGCTCGGCGCGGCCCGAGTCACCGGTGCCGTAGTCGGCCTCGGTGAGGTTGACCTGGCCCGCGGCGCTGCCCAGCGTCATCACCAGAACGACCAGGACGAGCCAGCCGAACACCGCGGTCTTCCGGTGTTCGGCACTCCACCTGCCGAGTGCGGCTGCGAGGTTCCGTTTGGCTGCCATTCGCTTCTTCTCTCCTGCGGCATGGGGGTGCGGGATTCCTCCAAAACGCTAGGGGGGTGTTCCGGGGCATTCGCAGGCCTGGCGGAGGCAGCATGCTGCGGCTGCAGAGTACTGCCATGCCATACCGGGCAAATCGGCCACCTGGCCGGTATTTGTCCTGCTGCCTTCCAGCGCCGGAAAGGGAATCCGCACACACCCCGAGAAAGATCCACGAAGGGCGGGGAGGGGCATGGAATTCGCCATGCAAGCCGAAGGGTTGAAAAAGAGATTCGGTGATCACGAAGTGCCGGCCGGAGTCGACCTTTCCGTGCCGCCGGGAACGGTGCTCGGGCTGCTCGGACCGAACGGCGCGGGCAAGACCACCGCGGTCCGCACCCTGGCCGCACTGCTCGCGCCGGACGGCGGCCGGGCCACGGTGGCGGGCTACGACGTGGTGCGCCGGCCCCGTGAGGTGCGCCGCCGGATCGGGCTCGCCGGACGTCACCGCGCTCGCGCTCGTCGTGTTCTCGTTCCTGTACAACTTTCCTACGGCGGCCCGGCGCTCCCGTGTTCCCGCGGCGGCCCGGCGCTCCCGTGTTCCCGCGGCGGTCCGGCGCGTCCGTGTTCCCCAGGTGCCCCGTGTCAGCCGGCCCCGCCCTCCGCCGTCGCGCCGCGCAGCCAGCCGCGTTCGCCGGCGAGGACGCCGGCCTGGAAGCGGCTGCGGGCGCCGAGTTGGCTCATCAGTTCGGCCGTGATGCGGCGGGAGGTGCGTACGGAGACGCCGATCTTGCGGGCGACGACGTCGTCCGTGTAGCCCTGGGCGAGGAGGCTGAGGATGGCGCGGGCCTGGCTGGACAGGCCGGTGCGGCTGTCGGTGATCGGTTCCTGGCCGTAGGGGGTCGCGGCCTCCCAGACGTGCTCGAACAGCGAGCACAGGGCGGAGACCAGGCCCTTGCCGCGCAGCAGCAGGGCGCCGGAGGCGGTGTTCTCCGGGTCGGAGGGGACCATGGCGACGCGCCGGTCGAAGATGATCAGGCGCAGGGGCAGGGCGGCGACGGTGCGCACCCGGCCGCCGAGGTCGGTCAGCCAGTCGAAGTGCGTGGTCATGTCCGGCTCGTTGAGGGAACCTTGCAGGTAGATGCTGCGCATGTGGACCCCGCGGCCCAGCAGGTTCTCGTCGAGCGGGCGGACCGCGCGGCGGGAGTCGGCCGGGTGCCGGCTGAGCGGGATGAAGGCGCTCAGTTCCTCGGCGCACTCCTGGGAGAGCTCCTCCAGCCGGGCCCGGATCATCTCCAGGCCGTTGATGCGCTCGATCTCGAGGCCGCGCTGGTTGCGCACGGCGTTGTGGTAGCTGTCGATGATCTCGGTGACGGCCTGGCGGCTGTTGGCGATCTGCTGCTGGCGCTCGGCGAGGCGGACCTCCTCCTGGGTGAGCAGGGCGGTCAGCCGCAGTTCGGGGCTGACGACGAGGAGTTCACCGGGGGCGTCGCCGGAGGGGCGGACCAGGGCGAGTCGGGCCAGTTCGTCGAGGGCGTGACGGACCCGTTCCTCGGGCCACTGGAGGTGCGCGGCGAGCCCCGGTACGTCCAGACGGGGTTCGCCGATCATGGCTCGATACAGACTCTCGGCATCCGAAGCAAGCCCGAGTATCCGCAACACTCTTCGCCCCCTATGCGCGTCTTGGACCACGCACCGGTCTCCCCGCTCTCTCGTCCCAGCGGGCTGAGTAGATCGTCAGTGACAGCCTGCGGCTGTCCTGCCGGAATGAGACACCTGTGGCGGGATCACGGCCCAAGTTGACCGATTGTGGGCCAAAGCCGGGAGAGCTTGCTGTGTGCTCACCAAGAGCGTGCTACGTACGTGCTTGACGTGCGCCCGGCGTTGCTGTGCGGTCGACGTTTCGAATCGCCGCCCGCACCGCCGTCGCCCTCTTCGCGCTCTGCCTCGGGGCCGCGTCGGCGTCCGCCGGGACCGAGCCGCGCCCGCGTTCGCGGCGGTGCCGCGTCGTCGGGCAGGGGTTCCTCCGGGGCGTCACGTGAGGCGTCCGGCGGGGCGGCGCAGCGCGCACGCCGTCGGCACCAGTACGGAGGCCAGGGCGAGCACCGCGCACGCCCCCGTCGTCCAGGCGAGCTCCGCCCACGGCACGACCACGGTCACCGGCGCCGACAACAGCCCCAGCGCCGCGCCCGTCCCGGCCAGGTTGACGAGCGTCACCAGCAGCCCCAGCACCCCGCCCACCGCGACGACGGTCAGCGCCTCCGCCGCGGCCTGCCGCAGCACCTGCCCGCCGGTCGCGCCCGCCAGCCGCAGCGCCGCCAGTTCGCGTCCGCGCTCGGCGGCGGCCATGACGAGGGTGTTGGCGAGAGAGAGACCGGTGTAGAGGAGCGCGATGCCCAGCACGAGCAGCATCCCGAGCCGGGTCGTGCGGTCGGTCCCCGGGCGACTCGCCGCCACCCACTGCGCCCTGCTCGCCACCCGCACCCCGTCGACCGCCCGCAACCCCTTCGCGACGGCCGCCGCGTCCGCCCCCGCCCGCACCCGTACGTCGACCCGGTCGACACCGGCGCCGCCCGCGTTCGCGGCGGTGACGTACACGCCGTTGTCCCCGGTCCCCGTGGCCAGTACGGCGACGATCCGCAGCGACTTCGCCGTGCCGTCCCCGAGCCACACCCGTACCCGCTGCCCCACCCGGTGCTCGGCCCACTCCTCGTTCACGACGATCGACCCGTCGTCGAGGCCGGCGATCCGGCCGGCCGTCACCGGCAGCCGTACGGTCCCGGCGAGCAGCGCCGGATCCACGGCCCGCGCCTCGGACCGCACCAGCGCGACCCCGTCCTCCAGGGTGTGGACGGCGGTCGCGGCGGAGGGCGACACGACCGCCCCCGGCACCCGCGCAAGTGCCCGCACGTCCAGGGCGGTTCCGTCCGCCGAGGTCACCACGAAGTCCGCCCGCGTCCGCTCCCGCACCTGCGCCGCCCGCGCCTCGTCCAGCGTGGCCGTGGCGCCGAGCAGGGAGCCCGCGAGGGCCACGGTGACCAGCACGGGCGCGGCGACGGCGGCGGTACGTCGGACCGCGGCGACGGCGTTCGCCCGCACCAGCAGCCCGGTCGTGCCCGGCAGCCGGGGCACCAGCGGCCGTACGAGAGCGGGGGCGAGGAGGGCCACCGCCGTGATGAGCAGCATGGGGCGGCTGACGTACGTCTTGCGGTGCAGCAGGTCACCCGGGTCGGCGGCCAGCCCGTACGCCAGGGTCGCCAGGGCCGTGACCAGCAGCGCCACCCCGCACACCCGCCGCCCCCGGGTCAGCGCGCGCCCGTCCACGGACGCCTCGCGCAGGGCTTGCGCCGGCGCGGTCCGCCCGGCCCGCCACGCGGCGACGGCCGCACCGGCGAGGGCCACCGACAGACCGGTCCAGAAAGCGAGCTGATACGGCCAGGTGTGCCCGCCGATGGCGTACCACCGCGGCGCGAGCCCGCCGTCGACGACCACCTCGCCCAGCAGCGGCGCCGCGTACGCGCCGAGCGCGCAGCCCGCCGCCGAGGCGAGCACCCCCACCAGCAGCGCCTCCGCCAGGACCGTCCGCCGCACCTGCCCCGGTGTGGCACCGGCGGTCCGCAGCAGGCCGAACTCGCGGCGCCGCCGTTCCACCGCGAAGGCGAAGGTGGACGCCACGACGAACACCGACACGAACGCGGTCACCCCGCCGGCGGTGCCGAACAGCGCGTTCAGCGCCGTGAGGGCCTCGCCGTCGCGGCCCGGGTCCGCGTCGGCGAGCCGCCGGTCGTCCCCGGTGAGCACGCGGGCGCCGGAATCACCGACGGCGGCCCGGACGGCGGCCGGGTCCGCCTCCACGACCAACTGCCGTGACACGGGCGCCAGCCGGGCCGCCCGTACGTCCGTGCAGAACACGGCGTCCTCGAACCCGAGCGCCCGCACGGCGCCCACGACCAGGTCCCCGTTGCTCAGCCGCTCACCCACGCGCGCCCAGTCACCCGTGATCACGACCTCACCGTCCGCGCGGGGCGCACGCCCCGCGCCGAGCTCGTACGGGGCGAAACGCGCGGTGGACCACGGATGCCCGACGAGCCCCTCGGGGCCGCCCTCGACCCGCACGGGGAAGGACCGGTCCTCGGTGACGGTCCCGAGCGCCCGCAACGCGGCGACGACCTCGTCCGGCACGGCCCGCGGCTGCCCCAACGCCGCCGTCCGCACCCCGGTCGGCGTCTCCACCCGCAGCGCGTCCTGCCCCTTCACCACCACCGGCGCCGCCGCGAACCGCTCCGGGCCCCGCACGGGCGCCTCCACCGAGGCCGCCAACGCCTGCCCCATCACGGCGAGCAGCCCCACCCCCAGCGCGAGGGCGACAAAGCTCCCGGCGAACGCGGCCCACCGGACCCGCAGCGTCCGCACCGCGACACTCAGCACGAGGCACCCTCCGGGTCCGCCGCGACGGCCTGCGCGGCCTGCGCGGCCTGCGTGGCACCGCGTCCGGCCGGTGGCCCGGCGTGCGGGCGGGCCGGGGCGTCGTCGTGCCGGCCGGCTCGCCCGGTGCCGAGGCCGGCCCGGCCGCTGCCGGTGCCGCCCGCGTCCGTCCGCCCCGTCTCCAGCCCCGCCATCCGCGCCGCCACCGTCTCCGCGTCCGCCCCGGCGAGCTCCCCGTGCACGCGGCCGTCGACCAGGAACACCACCCGGTCCGCGTACGACGCGGCCACCGGGTCGTGGGTGACCATCACGACCGTCCGGCCGTCCCCGTCGACCATGCCGCGCAGCAGCGTCAGCACCTCGCGGCCGGTCGTGGAGTCCAGGGCGCCGGTCGGCTCGTCGCCGAACAGCACCTCGGGGCGGGTGATGAGCGCGCGGGCCAGCGCGACCCGCTGCTGCTGTCCGCCGGACAGCTCGCCGGGCCGGTGCCGGCCCCGTTCCGCGAGCCCGACCTGCCGCAGCGCCTCCCGCACCCGCGCCTTCGACGGGCGCCGCCCGGCCAGCCGCAGCGGCAGGGCCACGTTCTGCTCGGCGGTGAGCGCCGGCAGCAGGTTGAACGACTGGAACACGAACCCGATCCGCTGCCGCCGCAGCAGCGTCAGCCGCCGCTCGCTCAGCCCGGTCAGCTCCGTCCCGCCGATCCGCACCGACCCCGAGTCGGGCCGGTCCAGCCCCGCCGCACACTGCAGCAGCGTCGACTTGCCCGAACCCGACGGCCCCATCACGGCGGTGAAGGAGCCGCGGGGGAGGGCGAGCGTGACGTCGTCGAGCGCGATCACCCGGGCGCCCTTCGTTCCGTGCCCGCGCCGGACGGCGGTCAGTCGGACGGCGTGTTCGGTCATCTCTGCCTCAGCTCCCACCGGTCGATGTCGGTGGGTCCACGAAACCGTGGGACACCCGCCCAGGTCGCTGGGGCAGGAACGAGATCCGGGGTAGGGCCAGGCATACCTCCGGACCTCTTCCTGAACGGATGGCCCACCCCCGGGCGCGGCTTCTACGGTGATCCGCATGCGCCCCCGAACCCTGTGGCAGGCCCTCTCCCGCCCGGCCTACCTGCTGTCGCCGTGGCCCTGGCGGGCCGCCGCGTACCTGCTGACGGGGACGGTCACCGGAGCCGTCGTCCTCGTGGGCCTGGTCGCATGGGCGGCGGTGGGCGCGGTCCTCGCGGTCGCCCTGGTCGGACTGCCCCTCCTCGCGGCCCTGGCCTTCGCCGGACTGCCCGTGGCCGCGCTGGAGCGCCGCCGCCTGCGGCTCGTGGACACGGCCGACGCCCCCGGCCCGCACACCGAGCCGCCCGCCCCCGGCCTGCGCGCCTGGCTCACCACGCGCCTGCGGGAACGCGCCACCCGGCGCGCACTCGGCCACACCCTCCTCGTCGCGTGCCTGCTCTGGCCGGCCGAGGCGCTCCTGCTCACCGTGGCCCTCGCCTCCCCCCTCTCGATCGTCGCGACCCCGCTCCTGCTGGCGACGGCCGGCGACGGCCGTGAGACGAAGGTGCTCAAGGTGTGGACGGTCACCGACTGGCCGACCGCCTTCGCCGCGGCCTCCCTCGGCGTCCTGCTGCTGGCCGCCGGCGCCTACGTCCTCGGTGTGGCCGCCGGCGCCCGGGCCGCCCTCACCCGGCTGCTGCTCGCCCCGCGCGAGGGCGACCCGGACGACACCCGCGTCGTCGAACTGACCCGCTCCCGCGCCCGCCTCGTCGACGCCTTCGAGACGGAACGCCGCCGCGTCGAGCGTGACCTGCACGACGGCGCCCAGCAGCGCCTCGTCGCCCTCACCATGACCCTCGGCCTGGCCCGCCTCGACGCCCCGCCCGGCGGCCCCCTCGCCGAACAGCTCGCCAAGGCCCACGAGCAGGCCGGCGCGGCCCTCGCGGAACTGCGCGAGCTGATCCACGGCATCCACCCGAAGGTCCTCGCCGACTACGGCCTCGAAGCCGCCGTCGCCGACGCCGCCGACCGTTCGCCCGTCCCCGTGGACGTGGACCTCGCACTCCCCCGCCGCCTCCCCCGGCCCGTGGAGGCCGCCGCGTACTTCGTCGTCCGCGAGGCCCTCGCCAACGTGGCCCGGCACAGCGGGGCGAGCCGCGCCCGGGTGCGCGGGGAGCACCGGGACGGCCGGCTGGTGCTGGAGACGGAGGACGACGGGCGCGGCGGCGCCGACAGCGCGCGCGGCACCGGCCTCACCGGTCTCGCCGACCGTGTGTCGGTGCTGGATGGGAGACTGTCGCTGACCAGCCCGCCGGGCGGACCGACCCTGTTGCGTGTGGAGATCCCTTGCGAGCCGAGCGAGCCCAGCGGGCCGAGTCACCCGGGCGGGACGGCCTGCGCGTAGTCCTCGCCGAGGACAGCGTCCTGCTGCGCGACGGCCTGACGGCCCTGCTGACCCGCTTCGGCCACGAGGTCGTGGCGGCGGTCGGCGACGCCGGAGCGCTGCTCGCCGCAGTCGCCGAGCACACCCCCGACGTCGTCGTCACCGACGTCCGTATGCCGCCCGCCTTCCAGGACGAGGGCCTGCACGCGGCGATCCGGCTGCGCGCCGAACACTCCGGCCTGCCCGTCCTCGTCCTCAGCCAGTACGTCCAGCGCGCCTACGCCGCCGAACTCCTCGACTCCGGCGACGGCACCGGCCTCGGCTACCTCCTGAAGGACCGCGTCGGCCAGGTCGAGGAGTTCGTGGACGCCCTGCACGAGGTCGCGGCCGGCGGCACGGTCGTCGACCCGGAGGTGGTACGACAGCTGCTGCGCCGCCGCCGCGACCCGCTCGCCCGCCTCACCCCGCGCGAACGGGAGGTGCTCGCGCTGGTCGCGGAGGGAAAGTCCAACGGCGCGATAGCCCGGGCCCTGGTCGTGTCGGAGGCGGCCGTCGGCAAGCACATCGGCGGCATCCTCACCAAACTGGACCTGCCGCCCGCCGACGACACCCACCGCCGGGTGCTCGCGGTCCTCGCCTACCTCAGGAGCTGAGCGGCTTCGCGAAGCACCGGCTGGACTCGTAGTGCCGGTAGTAGCCGAACTTCGCGCACGGCTCGTACCCGCTGGACGTGTACAGCCCGATGGCCTCCGGCTGCTCCGTCCCGGTCTCCAGCACCATCCGCCGGCGCCCCGCCGCCCGCGCGTCCTCCTCCAGAGCGGCCAGCATCCGCCGGGCGAGCCCCAGCCCGCGCATCTCCCTGATCACGAACATCCGCTTGAGCTCGGCGTCCCCGTCCTGGTTCCCCTCGCCGTTCTCGTCCTGACTGCGCCAGCCGCCCGTGGCCACGGCCCGCCCCAGCTCGTCGTAGGCGATGAGGTACACGCCACGCGGCGGCTCGAAGTCGGCCGGCTCCAGAACCGTGGCGTCACCGCCGTCGCCGTAGCGCTCGTGGTACTCGGCCTGGACCTCGTCGTTCAGCTTGACGGCGTCGGGGTGGTCGAAGGAAACGCGACGTATATCCATGCGGCTCAAGGTACATCCATGCAGTAATCGTGACGACGGAGAAATCCGGACCCCGTCCAGTGTGCCGGTATCGTGCCCGGGTGCTGACCGTGACCTCGGACAACGGGTCCTGCCGAAGGGGTCGCCCGCGAAGTAGGAGAGAGTTTTGCTGACGGTGACCTCCGTGAACGTGAATGGGCTGCGCGCCGCCGCGAAGAAGGGCTTCGTGGAGTGGCTCGCCGACACCTCCGCCGATGTGCTGTGCCTGCAGGAGGTGCGCGCCGAGCCCCACCAGCTGCCGGAGGAGGTCCGCGCCCCCGAGGGCTGGCACGTCACGCACGCCCCGGCCGCCGCCAAGGGCCGCGCCGGCGTCGCCCTCTACAGCCGCCGCGCACCGGACGCCGTCCGCATAGGCTTCGGTTCCACGGAATTCGACACCTCCGGCCGCTACGTCGAGGCCGACCTCCCCGGCGTCACGGTCGCCTCCCTCTACCTCCCCTCCGGCGAGGTCGGCACCGACCGCCAGGACGAGAAGGTCCGCTTCATGGGCGAGTTCCTCGCCCACCTCAAGACCCTGCGTGAACGCGCCGCCGCCGACGGCCGCGAGGTCCTGATCACCGGCGACTGGAACATCGCCCACCAGCAGGCCGACCTGAAGAACTGGCGCGCCAACCAGAAGAACTCCGGCTTCCTGCCGGAGGAACGCGAGTGGCTGACCCAGGTGTTCACGCCGGGGGCGGGCGGCTGTGTGGACGTGGTCCGCGCCCTGCACCCGGACGTCGCCGGCCCCTACACCTGGTGGTCGTACCGGGGGCGGGCCTTCGACAACGACTCGGGATGGCGGATCGACCTCCACGTCTCGACCCCCGGCCTCGCCGCCAAGGCCGTCAAGGGCTACGTCGAGCGAGCCGCCACCCACGCCGAGCGCTGGTCGGACCACGCCCCGGTGACCGTGGTCTACGACCTCTGACCGACCCGGCCTCTCGTGGTCGGCTAGCCGCGCTTGCGCAACCGCCGGTCCAGCGCCAGTGACACCTCCGCCTCCACCACGCTCCGCGCCAGCGGGCGCAGGCGGGGCAGGTCCTCCTCGGTCGCGTGGCGCAGGACGAGTTCGGTGAAGAGTTCGGCGAGGGCGTCGGCGTGTTCGCGGACGCGGGCGCCCGCCGCGAGGATCTCGGCGAGGGGGATGCCCTCGCGGACCAGGGCGGCGGAGACGTCCAGCAGGCGGCGGCTGATGTGGACGATGTCGTCGCCGTCGGCGGCGAGGTAGCCGAGGTCGAGGGCGGCGGCGAGGTTCTCGGGGGTGACCTGGCCCTCGAAGCGGGCGGCGAGTTCCTCGGGGGTGAGGCGGACCGGCTCCTCCTCGGTGGGGGCGTCGACGCCGAGGAGGTCGGCGACATCGCGGCCCTGGTCGAGGGCGTCCGCCAGCTCCGCGATGCCGTTCAGGGTGTGGCCGCGTTCCAGCAGCGCCGTGATCGTGCGCAGGCGGGCCAGGTGGTGGTCGTCGTACCAGGCGATGCGGCCCTCGCGGCGGGGCGGTGGGAGCAGTCCCCGTTCGCGGTAGAAGCGCAGGGTGCGCACCGTGATGCCGGCCTCCCTGGCCAGCTCCTCCGTCCGGTATTCCCGCTTGTCCGCCACGCCGGAAGCCTATGTCGTACCGTCGGCCCCCGCGGGGGTGGCCGCCGCCGCGAACGTCCCCCGTACGACCCCTACCCATCAGTACCGGGCTGCTCTAACCTCCATTGCGCCAGTGTTCACTGGCATGGTCGTGTGAGGCAGGGAGGCGCCGGGATGACCGTGGACGAACACCAAGCCGCGGACGAGCACGAAGCCGCGGACGAGCACGAAGCCGTGGGCGAGCACGAAGCCGTGGGCGAGCACGAAGCCGTGGGCGAGGGGCGACGCGAACATGTGCGGGTGGCGGTGATCGGGGCCGGGTTCGGGGGGCTCGGGGCCGCCGTACGGCTGCGGCGGGAGGGGATCACCGACTTCGTCGTCCTCGAACGCGCGAGCGGCGTCGGCGGCGCCTGGCGGGACAACACCTACCCGGGGTGCGCCTGCGACGTGCCCTCCCACCTGTACTCCTTCTCCTTCGCACCCAACCCCGACTGGCCGCGCGCGTTCTCCGGCCAGGAGCACATCCGCGCCTATCTGGAGCACGTCACGGACGTCTTCGGGCTGCGTTCCCACCTCCGCTTCGACTCCGAGGTCCGGCGCATGACCTGGGACCCGGAGCGGCTTTGCTGGGACATCGAGACGGCGAGCGGGTTCCTCTGCGCCGACTTCGTCGTCTCCGCGACCGGGCCGCTGTCCGACCCGAAGATCCCCGACGTCCCGGGCCTGGACTCCTTCCCCGGCAAGGTCTTCCACTCCGCCCGCTGGGACCACGACCACGACCTCACCGGCAAGCGCGTCGCGATGGTCGGCACGGGCGCCTCCGCCATCCAGATCGTGCCGGCCATCCAGCCGAAGGTCGGCCGTCTCACCGTCTTCCAGCGCACCCCGCCGTGGGTGCTGCCCCGCGTCGACCGGGCCATCGGCCGCGCCGAGCGCCGGCTGCACCAGCTGCTGCCCCTCACCGCCAAGGTGCGCCGTGGCCTGCTGTGGGGCATCCGCGAGCTCCAGGTCCAGGCCTTCACCAAGCACCCGAACGAACTCGGCTTCGTCGAGCAGCTCGCCAGGCGGAACATGGCGCGCGCCGTCAAGGACCCGGCCCTGCGCGCCAGGCTGACCCCCGACTACCGCATCGGCTGCAAGCGGATCCTGCTGTCCAGCGAGTACTACCCGGCGCTCACCCGGCCCAATGTCGACGTCGTCGCGAGCGGGCTGCGCGAGATCCGCGGCTCCACCCTGGTCGCCGCCGACGGCAGCGAGGCCGAGGCCGACGTGATCGTCTTCGGCACCGGCTTCCACGTCACCGACATGCCGATCGCCGAGCGGGTCGTCGGCGCCGACGGGCGCACCCTCGCCCAGGCCTGGAAGGGCGGCATGGAGGCCCTGCGCGGCGCGTCCGCGCCCGGCTTCCCCAACTGGATGTCGATCATCGGCCCCAACACCGGCCTCGGGAACTCCTCCATGATCCTGATCATCGAGTCCCAGCTGAACTACATGGCCGACTACCTCCGCCAGCTGTCCGTCCTCGGCGGCCGCGCCGCCCTCGACGCCCGCCCCAGCGCCGTGCACGCCTGGAACCGCCGGGTGCAGGACCGGATGCGGCGCACGGTGTGGAACACCGGCGGCTGCACCAGCTGGTACCTCGACGCCGACGGCCGCAACACCACCGTCTGGCCGGGCACGACGAGCGAGTTCCGCCGGGTGACACGGCGCGTGGACCTCGCCGAGTACGTCGTCCTGCGCCCACCGGCGACGAAGAAGCCCCCGCGGGAGACGGCCACGAAGGCCGGGCAGGACGCGGCGGCGAGAACCCCGCGGGAGACGGCGCCGAAGACGGAGGCCCCCGCGTGACCACGGCCACCGGCGACGCCCCGCCCACCCCGGCCCGCACCCTCACCGCCCGCTCCGCCGACGGCGCCCGCCTCCACGTCGAGGTGCACGGCCCGGACACCGCGCCCGCCGTCGTCCTCTGCCACGGCTGGACCTGCTCGACCGCGTTCTGGGCGGCCCAGATCCGCGCCCTCGCCGCCGACCACAAGGTCATCGCCTACGACCAGCGCGGCCACGGCCGCACCCCGGCGAGCCCGGCGTGCAGCACGGACGTCCTCGCCGACGATCTCGAAGCCGTACTGGAGGCGACCCTCGCGCCCGGCGAGAAGGCCGTCGTGGCAGGGCACTCCATGGGCGGCATGACGATCATGGCCGCGTCCGCCCGCCCCGCCTTCCGCGCGCACACGGCGGCCGTCCTGCTGTGCAGCACGGGCAGTTCCCGGCTGGTGGCCGAGTCGACCGTCCTGCCCCTGCGCCCCGGCCGGTTGCGCACCTGGCTGACCGGCCACATCCTCGGGTCGAGGGCACCGCTCGGCCCGGTCACCCCGGTCGCCCGCCGGATCCTCAAGTACGCCACGATGGGCGCCGGTTCGGCCCCGCACATGGTCGAGAGCTGCGCCCGGATCGTGCACGCCTGCCCCCGCACGGTCCGGCACGCCTGGTCGCACGTCCTGCACCTGCTCGATCTCGACCACGCCGTACGGGAGTTGAGGGTGCCGACGGCGGTGATCGCGGGCACCGCCGACCGGCTGACTCCGCCCGTGCACGCCCGCCGCCTCGCCGAGGCGCTCCCGGACTGCGTCGGCCTGACCGAACTGCCCGGCATCGGCCACATGACCCCGGTCGAGGCGCCGGAGCAGGTGACCGGCAGGCTCCGTGAACTCGTCACCGCCTACGCACCGCACCTCAAGGAGGACGCATGAGCAAGGTCGGCCTCGAAGGACAGGTCGTGGTCGTGACCGGCGCCGCGCGCGGCGTCGGTGAACTCCTCGCCCGCAAACTCTCCGCACGCGGCGCGAGGATCGCGCTCGTCGGACTGGAACCGGACGCCCTCAAGCAGGTCGCCGAACGCCTGCACGGCGACAGCGCCCACTGGTACGCCGACGTCACCGACCACGCGGCGATGACCCGCGTCGCCCAGGAGGTGAAGGACCGCTTCGGCAAGGTGGACGTCGTCGTCGCCAACGCCGGCGTCGCCACCGGCGGCCCCTTCGCCGACTCCGACCCGGACGCCTGGCGCCGCGTCATCGAGGTCAACCTCATCGGCTCGGCCGTCACCGCCCGCGCCTTCCTGCCGCTGCTGACGGCCAGTCGCGGCTACCTCCTGCAGATCGCCTCCCTCGCCGCGATCACCCCGGCGCCGATGATGACCGCCTACTGCGCGTCCAAGTCGGGCGTCGAGGCGTACGCGCACAGCCTGCGCGCAGAGGTCGGTCACCAGGGCGTGCGCGTCGGCGTCGCCTACCTGTCCTGGACGGACACCGACATGGTGCGCGGCGCCGACCAGGACGCCGTGATGCGGGAGTTGAGGCAGCGGCTGCCGTGGCCGTCCAACAAGACGTACCCGCTCGGCCCGGCCGTCGACCGGCTCGTCGCCGGCATCGAGCGGCGGGCCGCCCATGTGTACGGGCAGTGGTGGCTGCGCGGGATGCAGAGCGTGCGCGGATACCTGCCGGGACTCGTCGGGACCGTCGGGCAGCGCGAAATGAGGCGGTTCGCACCCAGGTTGCGGGGAATGCGGACGGGACTCGTCGGGGCAGGTGGGGCGGCCGACGAGGAAGCCCGTGCTACGCAGCGTAGTTGATCGAAATGCGTGCTCTGTCCGCCCATGTGAATCTGGTCGAGGCCCCACCAAGGGCCGTTCCCCTCACCCTCACGGGAGTGAACCCACATGGGTATGAAGGACAAGTTCCAGGACCAGGCCGAGCAGTGGCAGAACCAGGCCAAGGAAAAGATGGAACAGGCCAAGGAGCAGACCAAGCAGCGCGGCGGCCGCCAGCGCGACCGCGAGGACGACCCCCAGCGGACGCAGCGCGAGCGCGAGCGCGAGGAGCAGGAGCGGTTCGACGCCGACTACGACGTGTGACCGTGCTCGGCCTCGGCCGCTGACGTGGGGTGCCCTCCCGTTCTCCGGGAGGGCACCCTGCGTGCGTGTCAGGTGCGCGGAGGCAGCCGCGGACGTGAGCGGTCCGGGACGTGGGAGAGGTCCGGGGGTGTGGCCGTCGGGGTCGTCTCCAGGAGGTCCAGGGCCAGCCGCACCGCGTCGTCCAGCTGCGCGTACCTGCCCTCCGCCCAGTCCAGGGGGGTGCGCAGGGCCTCCACGTCGGGGGCGACTCCGTGGTTCTCGACGGACCAGCCGTAGGCGTCGAACCAGGCCGCGTTCATGGGGACGGTGATGACCGTGCCGTCGCCGAGCTGGTGCCGGCCGGTCATGCCGACGACGCCGCCCCAGGTGCGCTGGCCGACGACCGGCCCGAGCTTCAGCAGCTTGAAGGCCGCCGTGATCATGTCGCCGTCGGAGGAGGTGGCCTCGTCGGCGAGCGCGACCACCGGGCCCCGGGGCGCGTTGGAGGCGTACGACACCGGCTGGGCGTCCCGGGTCAGGTCCCAGCCGAGGATGGTGCGCGTGAGCTTCTCCACCACCAACTCGCTGATGTGACCGCCCGCGTTGCCGCGCACGTCCACGATCAGCGCGGGCCGGGAGACCTCCATGCGCAGGTCGCGGTTGAACTGGGCCCAGCCGGAACCGCCCATGTCGGGGATGTGCAGATAGCCGCACTTACCGCCGCTCAACTCCCGTACGACCGCACGCCGTTTGGCCACCCAGTCCTGGTAGCGCAGGGGGCGTTCGTCGATGAGGGGGATCACGGCGACCCGCCGCGCGTGCCCGGCCTCGCCTTCCGCCGTCGTGAAGGTCAGCTCGACCGTCGTCCCGCCCGCCTGCGCCAGCAGCGGGTAGGGCCCGGCGACCGGATCCACCGGCCGCCCGTCGACGTGCGTGAGCACCGCGCCCTCCCGGATCCCGGCCCCCGCCAGCGGCGAACGCGCCCTGGAGTCGGAGGAGTCACCGGGCAGGATCCGCCTGACCGTCCAACCGCCGTCGCGCCGTACGAAGTTGGCGCCCAGCAGGCCCTGCCGCCGCTGGTAGTGCGGCGGCCCCTCGTTGCGGCGCGCGGCGGTGACGTACGCGTGCGAGGTGCCCAGCTCGCCGAGGACCTCGCGCAGCAGGTCCGCGAACTCGTCGGGGGAGGCGACCCGTTCGACCAGCGGCCGGTACTGCTCCAGCACCGCGTCCCAGTCGATCCCGCACATCCCCGGATCCCAGAAGTACGCCCGGATCAGCCGCCCGGCCTCCGCGTACGCCTGCCGCCACTCGGCGCCGGGGTCGACCTCGTGCATGATCCGCCGCAGGTCGATCCAGACGGTGGTGTCGAGGTCGCCGGTCTCCGTCGAGGGCACCGCCCGCAGGTCGCCCTCGTCGACGACGACCAGCCGCGTCCCGTCGCCGCTCACCGCGAACCAGTCGAGATGCCCGACGAGTTCGGCCTTCTTGGCCTTGCTGATGGTGAAGTACTCCAGCGTCGGCCGTCCGCTGATGTCGTCGGGGTTGACGAAGGTCTCGCCGAGCGCGCCCGAGATCGGCCAGCGCAGCCACACCAGCCCGCCGCCCGCGACCGGGGACAGCGCCGAGTACTTGGAGGCGGCCACCGGGAAGGGCGTCACCCGGCTCTCCAGCCCCTCGATCTCGACGGTCACCGTGCCGTGGCCCTCCTCGTCCTCCTCCAGCGGATCCAGCCCTCCGGCGGCCGGCCGCCCCTCCGGGTTCAGCGCGAAGGGGGAGGGGGTCGCCGAGGACAGCGGCACCAGGTACGGCCGGCAGCCCAGCGGGAAGGACAGGTCGCCGGTGTGCACGTCGTAGACGGGGTCGAAGCCGCGCCAGGAGAGGAAGGCGAGGTAGCGGCCGTCCCGCGTGAAGACGGGGTTCTCGTCCTCGAAGCGGCCGTTGGTCACATCGACGATCAGCCGCTCCCCCTTTTCGAGCCCGGAGATCCGCGCCATCTTGATCTGCCTGAGCGAGCGCCCGATCCCCGGATGCGACCACGTCAGCCAGGCCCCGTCCGGCGAGAAGGCGAGATCGCGCACGGGCCCGTTGACCGACCGGATCAGCTCGGTGACCTCGCCGTACGAGCCCTCCGTGCCCGCGGCGGCGGCCGCCTCGTCGGACACGGTGATGAGCAGCAGCCGTCCGTCGTGCGAGGCGACGGCGAGCCGCTCGCCCTCCGGGTCGGACACCATCTCCAGCACCCGCCCCAGCTCCCCGGAGGCCAGCCGCCGCGGCGCGCGGTCGCCGCTCGCGCGGGGCAGGTAGGCGATCTCGACGGCGTCCTCGCCCTCCGCGTCCGTCACGTACGCCACCTGCCCGCCCGAGCCGAGCATCTCCGGCAGCCGCACCCGCACCCCCGGCGGGCCGGTGATCGTCCGCGCGGGCCCGTCCCGGTGCGTCAGCCAGTACAGACTCCCGCGTACGACGACCGCGCTCGCCCGCCCGGTCTCGTCCACGGAGATCCCGTCCACGTGCTGGGCGGCCGGGATCTGGTACGGCCGCCGCCCGGCCCGCGGCCCGGCGATCCGCACGTCGAGCCGGCGCGGCCCGGAGCCGGCGGACAGGTCGTCGACGATCCACAGGTCGCCGGCGCACTGGTACACGACCCGGGTGCCGTCGCTGGAGGCGTGCCGGGCGTAGAAGGCGTCGTGGTCGGTGTGGCGGCGCAGGTCGGAGCCGTCGTGGGCGCAGGAGTAGAGGTTGCCGACGCCCTCGTGGTCGGAGAGGAAGGCGATGCGTCCCCCGACGAACATGGGGGAGTGGAGGTGGCCGCCGAGGTCGGGGAGCAGCCGCTTGCCGTGCAGCCAGAGCCGGCCCGTGGCGCCGCCCCGGTACCGCTTCCAGGAGGCCGGTTCGTGCGGGGGCGTGCCCGTCAGCAGCAGGGTCAGGTGCTCGCCCTCGATGTCGGCGACCTGGAGGTCGGCGACCGGCCCCCAGGGGAGTTTGCGGCCGGGGTCGCCGTCGGTGGAGACCTTGTAGGCCCAGGTGTAGTACGAGAAGGGCTCGCCGTGGGAGGCGACGGCGAGGATGTCGGCGTGTCCGTCCTCGTCCGGGGGCGTCCATCCGCACACCTGCGTGTCCGGACTCCCCCAGTAGGTCAGCCGGCGCCCCGGCCCGCCGTCCACCGGCACCAGGTGGATCTCCGGGACGAGACTGCGCCAGCTCGTGTACGCGACATGGCGGCCGTCGGGCGAGAAGCGGGGATGGCCGGCCTTGGTGCGGTCGACGGTGAGCCGCCAGGCACGGCCCGGCCCGTCGAGGGGGGCCAGCCAGAGGTCGTCCTCGGCCACGAAGCACAACAGGTCACCGCTGAGGTGCGGCAGGCGCAAATAGGTCACCTCCCCATGCTTTTCCGGTCAGAAGTGCAGGGCAACTCGTGCCATACAGGGACGATCAGGAACGGCGTGACCCACAACACGAACGAAACCGTTTCGTTTCGCTGGTGGGGTGCGCTACATTCGTCACGTACGAAACCGTGTCGTTCGGAGTGGGAAGGTGAGCCAGATGACCGAGGTCGCGACGGCACGTCGCTCCCGGATCACCCCCGAGCGGGAGGCCGAGCTGTACGCGGCCGTGCTCGACCTGCTCCGGGAGGTCGGCTACGACGCCCTCACCATGGACGCCGTGGCCGCCCGGACGAAGTCCAGCAAGGCGACGCTCTACCGCCAGTGGGGCGGCAAGGCCGAGCTGGTGGCGAAGGCGGTGCGGTCCAACAAGCCGGGCGGTGTCGGCCTCGGCGAGATCGACACCGGGTCGCTCAAGGGTGATCTGCACGCCCTCACGCTGAAGTCGGACGACTGCGAGATGGAGCAGAACTCCGCGCTGATGCGGGGGCTTGCCATGGCGATCCACGGCAACCCGGACCTGCTGAAGGCGTTCCGGGCGCATCTGATCGAGCCGGAGATGGCGGAGTTCCGTCGCGTGGTGCAACGGGCGATCGACCGGGGTGAGGTCCGAGCGGACAACCCGGCGATCGACTACATGATGCACATGATGATCGGCGGGTTCGCCGCCCGCACGATGATCGACGAGAAGCCGCCGACGCAGGACTTCCTCCTTTCGTACATCGACGCCGTCGTCCTCCCCGCCCTCGGCGTCTCCACCTCCTGAAACACCCCTCTGAAACACCCCTCTGAAACACCCTTCCTGAACCATCCGGCCGTCCCCACGGTCCGCCCATCCTGACGTCACCGCTCACGTCGTCGGGCCGATCACCCCTGCCCCTCCCCGGGCCGCCGGGTCGATCACCCCTGCCCCTGGGTGCCTGTACCGCAACCCCCGCCGGGGTTCCGGCACCGGCCCCTACACCCCACGACCTGACCGGGAGTACGCCTCCGTGGCCACGTTCCTCTACAAACTCGGCCGCCTCGCCTTCCGGCGACGGCACTTCGTCGCCCTGCTGTGGGTGGCGCTGCTGACGCTCGCCGGCGTCGGCGCCGCCTCCGCGCCCGCCGCCGGCTCGAGCTCCTTCTCGATCCCCGGCGTCGAGGCCCAGAAGGCCTTCGACCTGCTTGAACAGCGCTTCCCCGGCTCCAGCGCGGACGGTGCCACCGCGCGTGTCGTCTTCAAGGCGCCCGACGGCGAGAAGATGACCGACGCCGCCAACAAGGCGGCCGTCGCGAAGACCGTCAAGGAACTGGGCGACGGCTCCGAAGTCGTCTCCGTCACCGACCCGTTCACCACCGACGCGGTCAGCAGGGACGGAACGGTCGCCTACGCCTCGGTGTCGTACAAGGTCCCGGCCATGGAGCTGAAGGACTCCTCCAAGGAGGCCCTGGAGGCCACCGCGGAGAAGGCCGAGGAGGCCGGGCTGACCGTCGAGATGGGCGGTGACGCGCTGCAGGCCGAGCCCGAGCAGGCGGCCATCGGCGAGATCATCGGCCTCGCGATCGCCGCGGTCGTCCTCGTCCTCACGCTGGGCTCGCTCGTCGCGGCCGGGCTGCCGCTGCTGACGGCGATCATCGGCGTCGGCATCGGCGTCTCCACCATCACGGCCCTCGCGAGCGCCCTCGACCTGGGCGACTCCACCGCCACCCTCGCCCTGATGATCGGCCTCGCGGTCGGCATCGACTACGCGCTGTTCATCGTCTCCCGCTACCGGTCCGAACTGGCCGAGGGCCGTGACCGCGAGGAAGCGGTCGGCCGCGCCGTCGGCACCGCCGGCTCGGCGGTGGTCTTCGCGGGGCTCACGGTCGTGATCGCGCTGGCCGGTCTCGCGGTCGTCAACGTCCCGATGCTGACCAAGATGGGTCTCGCGGCGGCGGGCACGGTCGTCGTCGCCGTCCTCATCGCCCTCACCATGATCCCGGCACTGCTCGGCTACGCGGGCCGCAGGATCCGCCCGGCCGGCGCGAAGGGCAGGCTGCGCGGACGCGGCAGGGCGAAGTCCGGTGAGAGCGAGTCCGCTGACAGCGAGTCCGCCGAGCAGGCGGCCAAGCCCAACCTGGGCACCCGCTGGGCGAGCTTCGTCGTCCGCCGTCCGCTGGCCGTGCTGCTGCTCGGCGTGGTCGGCCTGGGCACGATCGCCCTCCCGGCCACCAAGCTGGAGCTGGGCCTGCCCGACGACGGCTCGCAGCCGACGTCCACCACGCAGCGCCGGGCGTACGACCTGCTGTCCGAGGGCTTCGGCCCCGGCTTCAACGGCCCCCTGATGGTCGTCGTGGACGCCGAGCACAGCGCGTCCCCGCAGGACGCGGCCACCGCGGTGACCGACGAGGTCAAGGATCTCAAGGACGTCGTGACGGTGACCCCCGCGCGGTTCAAC
The DNA here is from genome assembly GCF_049808595.1 of Streptomyces aurantiaciflavus. Taxonomy (NCBI): domain Bacteria; kingdom Bacillati; phylum Actinomycetota; class Actinomycetes; order Kitasatosporales; family Streptomycetaceae; genus Streptomyces; species Streptomyces aurantiaciflavus. Next base: position 181,471 of record NZ_JBNCAQ010000005.1, read on the forward strand.
AAGGCCGGCGACACCGCGGTGATCACGGTGATCCCCGACTCGAAGCCGTCCTCGACGCAGACCGAGGACCTGGTGCACGCCATCCGTGACGCGGGCGCCGGCGTGACGGCCGACACCGACGCGAAGGTGCTGGTCACCGGCACCACCGCGATGAACATCGACTTCTCGCAGAAGCTCACCGACGCGCTGGTCCCGTACCTCGCCCTGGTGGTGGGCCTCGCCTTCCTCCTGCTGATCGTCGTCTTCCGCTCGATCCTGGTACCGCTGAAGGCCGCCCTCGGCTTCCTGCTCAGCGTGCTGGCCGCGCTCGGCGCCGTGGTCGCGGTCTTCCAGTGGGGCTGGCTGGCGGGGCTCATCGGCGTCGAGGAGACCGGCCCGATCATGTCGATGATGCCGATCTTCATGGTCGGCGTGGTCTTCGGCCTGGCGATGGACTACGAGGTGTTCCTCGTGACCCGGATGCGCGAGGCGTACGTCCACGGCGAGAACCCGAGCCAGGCCATCGTGACCGGCTTCAAGTACAGCGCCCGGGTCGTCGCGGCCGCGGCGGTCATCATGATCGCGGTCTTCTCCGGCTTCATCGGCTCCAGCGAGTCGATGATCAAGATGATCGGCTTCGGCCTCGCCATCGCCGTCTTCTTCGACGCCTTCATCGTGCGCATGGCCATCGTCCCGGCGGTGCTGGCCCTGCTCGGCAAGAAGGCCTGGTGGCTCCCGAAGTGGCTGGACCGGGCCCTGCCCAACGTGGACGTCGAGGGCGAGGGGCTCAAGGCCCACGCCGACTCGAAGGACACTGACCCGGACGAGGACCGCGAACTGGTCCGCGTGTGACGCTGCGCCGATCGGGCGCAGCCGAAGGACGGCCGGTGAGGGCTCCGTGGGGACGGGGCGCCCTCACCGGCCTCTTTCCTTCCCGTTTCCCTCCCGCTACGACGCGGTGAGCCAGCGGTGCAGCGCGGTGTGGACGCTGTGCGGGAGGGAGCTGAGGTGGTCGATGGCCTCGAGGTCGCCCGGCATGGGCGCGATGCCGGCGATGGTGAGCGCGGCGTGGATCTCCAGGCGGCGGACGTCACGCGGGTCGAGCGCGACGTCGACACGCTGGGCGGGGTTGGGCGGCGGCAGCAGGAAGTCGTCGTGCGCCCGGGACTGCCGGCCGATCAGGGTGCTGTGGGCCATGGTCAGGCTCCTTCCTCTCATGCACGGGGTGTTCGGGCACGGGGTGCCCGAACTCTGCGTTGTGCGGAGGGACTTCACCGCGGGCGAGGCCGGTTCCGGACGACGGGAGGGTCCACCCGGATGCAGCAATCCCGCGCCGAATGCTCGTATGACCTGCTGAGCTGCCCGGGTCGCCGTCGTCTGTGACCCACTTTCGGGTGAGGACCCCGGTCGGCGGGGGCCGCGCGGGGCGGTGCGGCGGCCCCCTCGCGCATTCGGCGCATCAATGGACATTACATGTGAAGGTCACCGCTATGTGAAGGATCTGTAACAGAGGGCGCGGATGCGGCGAACGTGCCGTGTCGGGTGGTCAGGTGTGGTCCTGCGGCCGACTGGTCGCGAACCGACGCACCACGCAAGGAGACCTTGTGTCCGTTTCCCTTGTTTCCGCCCGCCGTCTGGCCGTCGCCTCGCTCGCGGCCGCCGCTGTGATCGGCGCGGTGGCGCTGCCGGCGTCCGCCGCCGGCCACCCGCGTCCGGACCACCGGCCCCAGGTGGAGATCAGCGCCGTCCAGTACGACGCGCCGGGCCGTGACACCCGCTCCAACGACTCCCTGAACAAGGAGTGGGTCGAGCTGACCAACACCACCCGCCACGCGGTCAACCTGGACGGGTGGACGCTGTCGGACGAGGACGGCGACAGGTACACCTTCGAGGGCTACCGGCTGGCCGCCCGCGCCACCGTCCGCATCCACACCGGCGAGGGCCGCGACACCCGCGGCCACCTGTACCAGGACCGCCACCGCCACGTGTGGGACAACCACTCCGGCACCGCCACCCTGCGCAACGACCGCCACCGGCTCGTCGACGCGGCCTCCTGGGGCGACCGCCGTCACGACGACGACCGCCGCCACGACGACGACCGCCGTCACGACGGGGACCGCCGTCACGACGGCGACCGTCACCGGGACGGGGACCGTCACCACGGCGGCGACCGTCACCACGGCGGCGACCGCCACTGACACTGAGCCCGCATAGCCGAGCGGCGCGTCCAGCCCCACCTCCCGGGCTGGGCGCGCCGCTCGGCTATGTCCCGTGCCGCCCCGGCCCGCACAGCACCTCCGCCCACACCGTCTTGCGTGGAGACGGCTCCGGTACGACACCCCACCGGTGGGCCAGGGCCGCCACGAGGAGGAGCCCTCTGCCGGAGTCCGAGTCGGCGCAGGGACGGCGGAGCTGCGGCAGCCGGTCGCCGCGCGTGTCCGTGACCTCGATGCGGAGGGTGTCCGCGATGACGTGGAGCGTCAGCCGGAAGTCCCGCCCCGCAACCCGCCCGTGGGTCGCCGCGTTCGCCGCCAACTCGGCCACGACCTGCGGCGCGGTGTCCAATGGCAGCCCCCACTCCCGCAGTTGCTCGGTCGCGAGCAGCCGCGCCAGACGGGCGCCGCGAGGGGTGGGGGACAGCAGGACGGTGAAGCTGCGGAAGGGGGAGCCGAGATGGTTTTCAGGGGCACGCGTTCCTTGATTCATGTCACTCAGCGTGGCTGCTGTTGTGCACTTGAGTGAGCGGTGACGCCTGTGCGTAGCGTGACTGTCCGGGATCTGTCTCGGGTTGTCTCAGCTGTCCGGCGTGCCGTACGGGTACGGGAGCGCGTTGGAGGTGGCTATGAACGAAGGTGTGGACGACGCCGGTTGGGATCTCGAACCGGGGGACGAGATCGAACCGGTTGTCCAGGCGGTGGGGCGCCTGCTCAAGGTCTGTCGTGAGGCGGCAGGGATGCGACCGGCCGACATGGCGGAGATCATGGGATACGGCGAGGACATGGTCCGCAAGATGGAGCGCGGAGTGCGCATTCCCCGCCCCGAGTTCTTGGAGCGAGCGGACCAGGTCCTCAAGGCGCAGGGGCACCTCAAAGCATTCATGGAGGACATGAGGAAGGCCCGGTATCCGAAGAAGGTGCGAGAACTGAAGGCGCTGGAGGATCGGGCCGTCGAGATTCTCGTCTACAACAACCACAACATCCAAGGGCTGTTGCAGACACCCGAATACGCGCGGGCGCTGTTCGAGATGGCACAGCCCGCGTATTCGCCGGACGAGGTCGAACGGGGAACCGCTGCCCGCATGGCGCGAAAGGCGATCTTCGAGCGCGAGCCCGCCCCCACACTCAGCTTCGTCCAGGAACAGGTGACGCTGGAACGGCCCCTTGGTGGGAAAGCGGTCTTGGCCCGGCAACTCGAACACCTGCTGGAGCTGGGTAAGTTGAGGAACGTCACCCTTCAGGTCATGCCAACCGAACGTGAGGAGCACGCTGGAGTGCACCATGGCCTGATCCACGTGCTGAAGTTCGCCGACGGCACGGGTATCGGCCGGTGCTCGGGTGCGTTCAACGGCCGCCCTGTCTCCAACCCGAAGGATCTCCGTATCCTGGAATTGCGATATGGCATGATCCGGGCCCAGGCGCTCCCGCCCAGGGAGTCGCTGGCCTTCATCGAGCAAGCGCTGGGGAGACTATGAGCGCCACGGAACTCCACTGGTTCAAGAGCAGCTACAGCGACAGCAGTGACATCAACGACTGTGTCGAAGTCGCCACAGCCCCCGCCATCATCCACATCCGCGACTCCAAGAACCCCGCCCACGGCGTACTCACCGTCTCTCCCAGCGCTTGGGCCGACTTCCTCACCTACGCCGGAAAGTGACGGATCGTCATCCGAACTGGCCGGGCTGGTAGTCGCCGGCGGGCTGCTGGACGATGACGTTCAGGCGGTTGAAGGCGTTGATGACGGCGATGGTCGAGACCAGGGCGGCGAGCTGCTCCTCGTCGTAGTGCTTGGCGGCGTTCGCCCAGGCCTCGTCCGTGACGCCGCCGGCCGCGTCGGCGATACGGGTGCCCTGCTCGGTCAGCTCCAGGGCGGCGCGCTCGGCGTCCGTGAACACCGTCGCCTCGCGCCAGGCGGCGACCAGGTGGAGGCGCTGAGCGGTCTCCCCGGCGTGCGCGGCGTCCTTGGTGTGCATGTCGGTGCAGTAGGCGCAGCCGTTGATCTGACTGGCGCGGAGCAGCACGAGGTCGCGGGTCGCGGCGGGCAGCGCAGAGTCCGAGATCACCTTGCCGGCCGAGACGAAGTGCTTGACGAGCTTGGTGGCGAGCGGGCTGGCGAAGAGGTTCAGGCGGGCTTCCATGACGGTCTCCTTCGGCGTTGTTCGGTGACTACACCTCCTTGACGGCACGGCCCGGCGAGGTGTGACACGGCTGAATGTGACGTACGCCACCCGCGCTCCCATAACCCACTCGCCTGCCCCCTACACGCACCGCTACCGTCCCTGTCCATGACGACGCCCGGAGCACACGCCCACCCCCGTTTCGCGGAAGCCCTGCACGAGCTGGGCCTCGACGACCTGCACCCCCGCATCCGCCGCTTCCCCGACGCGACGCGTACCGCGGCCGAGGCGGCCGCCGCGATCGGGTGTGAGCTGAGCCAGATCTGCAAGTCGCTGATCTTCGCGGCGGACGGGGTTCCGGTGCTGGTGCTGATGGACGGGGCGTCCAGGGTCGACGTCGGCCTGGTCCGCAAGGAACTCGGCGCGGAGAAGGTGACGCGGGCCGCCGCCGACGTCGTACGGGAGACGACGGGGTACGCGATCGGCGGCGTACCCCCCTTCGGACACCGCACCCGCACCCGGGTCCTCGCCGACCGCGGCCTCCTCGCGCACGACGTCGTCTGGGCCGCCGCGGGCACCCCGCACACCGTCTTCCCCATGGCGCCGAAGGAACTGGTCGAACACGCCGGCGCCACCCTCGTGGACGTGCGCGAGCGCGCTTCGTGACGCCGCTGGTCACCACGGCCGTCCTGCTCGCCGCGGTCACGCACGCCGCGTGGAACGCGATCGCCCACCGCATCACCGACAAACTCACCGGCTTCGCCCTGATCTCGGGCGGCGGCCTGCTCATCGGCCTGGCGATCGTCCCGTTCACGGAGTTCCCGGCGGCGGGGGCGTGGCCGTACCTGTTGGCCTCCGCCGTGATCCACATCGCGTACTACGCGCTGCTGATGCGGTCGTTCCGGCTGGGCGACTTCGGCCAGGCGTACCCGATCGCGCGCGGCTCGGCGCCCCTCGTCGTCACGGTCCTCGCCGCCGTCTTCGCGCACGAGGTGCCCGACGGCTGGGCGGCGGCGGGCATCGCGCTGTCCTGCGCGGGCCTGACGGGCGTGGCCCTGTGGGGCCTGCGCGGACACCGCCCCGACTGGGCGGCGATCGGCGCGGCCCTCGCGACCGGCCTGACCATCGCCGCGTACACCGTCGTCGACGGCCTCGGCGTCCGCGCCTCCGGCACCTCCCTCGGCTACATCGCCTGGCTCATGACCGTCCAGGGGACCGTCCTCCCGGCGTACGCGTTCACCCGCTGGCGCGGCGAAACCCTCACCGTCCTCCGCCCATTCGCCACCCTGGGCCTGCTCGGCGCCGCCCTGTCCGTCGCCGCCTACGCCCTCGTCCTGTGGGCCCAGACCCGCGCCGAACTGGCCCCGATCGCCGCGCTGCGGGAGTCGTCGATCATCGTGGGCGCGGCGATCGGAGCGGTGTTCTTCAAGGAGCGGTTCGGAGCACCGCGCATCGCGGCCGCGGCGCTCCTCGTGGCCGGCATCGGGCTGATGCTGCACGCGGGTTGAGCTGAGTCGGGGGGCGCACATGCCGTGGCGCACCGAGGGACGGGCAGGCGGGCAGGACGGGCAGGACGGGCGGGACGGGCGGGGCGGGCAGCACCGGCGGGGCCGGCAGGACGGGTGGGGCGGGCAGGACCGGCAGCACCGGCGGGGCCGGCAGGGCGGCAGCCTCGGGCCCGACTGCTCGCCGCGGAGCTCACCGCGGATCGACGCACCGGCGGAAATTCCCTCGCGCGGGGGCCGGAACGGGCTGAGACTCGTCTCATGACTGACATGGGGGCGTTCCGGGACGCGGTCACCGCGTGGGCGGCGGGCGGTCCCGGCGACCCCGCGCACGAGCTGGCCGCGCGGCTGCACGTTCGGACGGCCGTCCTGCTCGAAGGGCCGAGCGACGTCGCGGCGGTCAACGCCCTGGCGCAGAGCCGCGGCCGGAACCTGGCGTCCGAAGGGGTCTGCGTCCTGCCGATCGGCGGCGCGATGAGCGTCGGGCGCTACGCCGGACTCCTCGGCGCTCCCGGCCTGGGCCTGCGCCTCACAGGACTGTGCGACGAGGCGGAGCGCCCCTACTACGCCCGCGGCTTCGAACGGGCCGGAGCGGCACAGCAGGACTTCTTCGTCTGCGCGGCGGACCTGGAGGAGGAGCTCATCCGCGCGCTGGGCGTGACACGGGTGGAGGAGCTCGTCCGGGCGGAAGGCGACCTGCGCGCCCTGCACACCTTCCTGCGCCAGCCCGCACAGCAGGGCCGCACCCCACAACGGCAGTTCAGACGCTTCCTCGGCACGAAGAAGGGCCGCAAGATCCACTACGGCCGCGTCCTCGTCGAGGCCCTCACCCCCGACCACGTCCCGCCCCCACTCGACGACCTGCTCTCCAGCCTCTGACGGCTGGGCGCACGGCGATCCCCTGCTCGCCGTGCTGCATCGCGATCACCCGTTACTGGTCCACTGACGCCTCCACGCAGCACCTGTTCGGGACGGCCGCGACGTCGGTGGCGAGAAGCTGACGCGGCGCTGGTCCGCGTCGGGTGGCAGCACACTCTGTGAACACTTACGGTGATGGCGTGAATCCCCTCGGTAATTCATGGAGGTCGTGGTGAGCACTCACAAAGAGACCCCGAGGCCGAGTCTTCCGCGGTTCGAGGAGGCCGAACCTCTCGGACCGCGGGACGCGGTATTCGTCCAGGAACTGGTCGCGGTCCTGGAAAGGCACGGCAACCTCGACCGCTTCGGCCTGTGCCTGCTGCACGACCACTTCCCCCTGGCCGAGGGCGAGATTCTGACCGAGACGACCGACGCGGAGACGCGCACCCTTCACACCCGCGTGGAGAAGAAGAGTCGGACCAAGCACAGCAAGCCCACCCAGTGGCGGTTTCTCCCCGGCGTTGACCACTCACGCCGCGTCGAGTTCACCGACGACCCCTACGAGGTCGTCCTCGTGTGCGACCCCTACAGCGGATGTCCGCCGCGGAAATGACGTCCCGCGCGTGGCGGTGGCTCCTGGTCGCCATCGCCACGCTCGGGTGCTGGGCAATATTGCCGGTTCAGGCGCACGCTGTCGATACAAAAAAGTGCCCGACATTCGAAGAGTCGCAGAAGATAAATGTCGCTGCCGAGCTTTCCTTCAGTCGAAAAAATCCCGCATACGTCGAAGTGCTGCAGATAACAACCATCACGGTGCCCAAGCGAAAGGGTGCTGGCGCAGACGATCTGACACTCAGTCCGGATACCCCCAACTACCGTCTAGCCCTGCACTGTCTGCTACTCGGCAAAAATGCAACACAGAATATCAACACGTGGCATCCGGAGTGGCCATCGACCAGCGGCCAATCGTCCACGCAAAAAGATGCGGTCGTAGTGAAGTATGAATCATGGAATCTGATCCGCGAGACGGGCATGTTCGAGGTGGGTCCCTGGACGGTCGAGGTCAGGTCCGGCGACTGGAAAATCACCCTCCATCCGCCGAGCGCCCTCGTCAAATCCACGTGGCAGCGGATCGAGGTCCATCCAGGCGGCCTGCAAATCAGCGACACACCCGATACGCCTGATGCGCCCGAAGTGTCGATCGCCGAAAAAGGCAGCAGGGTGTGGAGCGGATACGATCCGGAATTCGACAAGGCGATTTACGTCACCATGGCGCCGCCGCGATATCTTGCCACGCAGGGCCGCACTTCCTTGATCAGCAAGCTGGGTGTCGTCTCCTGGTGGATCTCCGCCTCGGTCGTGATCGCCGCATCAGCATGGCCGCTCCGCAGGAAGACCGATCTGGCCAACACGGCTTTGCAGTGGGCGGGGGTGAGTGCAGCCCTCGGCCTGACACTGCTGCTGCTGCTTCGTCCCACTCCGAGCGTGACCTGTTGGCGTGCGTTCATCGGCATCTCGTCGGGTTTCACCCTCGTGCTCCTCGCGCGGCCGTGGCTTCCGTTGAAGCAGGGCTCCGACGGCGATGACAGAAGCCTGAAGAACCGCAAGGTGGTAGTCGCTACTTCCGCGGGGGCAGCGGCAGCGATCGGTCTGCTGGTGATCCTGGCCCCCCACCTCTTCGGCCTCCCGGCCAATCTGATACCGAAAGCCCCGCCGTCGACTCCAGGAATTGTCGGCCTGGCCCTGTTGGACCTCTCCATACTCTGGTTGTGGCTGACCGCGATCGCTGCTTGGGCGTGGCGTTTCGCACGAGAAGGAAAGATCGGCGCAACCTCGAGTGACGGCGAATCTGAGCAGCCCGAGTCCTCAGGCGGAAGCCGATCCACTCGTCTCCTTCGCCATATCGTCGCGGTCGGAGCCGCCCTGGCCGTCCTCGCGGCCGTGGTGGTGGCGTGCCGTGCGGTCTCGTTCGACTTGAAGTGGGGACGCGCCGACTGGATGGGAGACGCCGGCTCTGTCTTCGGCATCGATTACAGGACCGCCCTCAGTCGACAACTCGCGGACTTCGCGTCCATGGGTCCTCAGTGGATTTACGGCTACACGTGGGTACTGGCCGGAATTGCACTCGTGGCGCTACTCCACAGCAAATCCCGGACCGGACCTGAGGCGTCCCTGGGACCGGAGGGGGCGGATCTGCTGCTGGTGACCGCCGTCTTCGCTATCGTGGTGGCACTGAGGAGAGCACCCTTTGCTGGAAGCGTTGCGGCGGTGTACGGCCTCTGGCTGCCTCTGAATATGGTCGCACTCTACGCCGTGGTGAAGGCGGGACGTCGATGGTCCGTGCTGAGCCGGGTGGACCGGAAAGCAGAGACACCTTGCGTCGTAGCGGAACTGAGCGACACGGCGAAACACGATCAGCTGATGGAGGACTCCCGCCGCTGCCGCGATCTACTTCACCGGCTTCGCCTGGTTGATCACGCAGGCGCAGAGGAAACCACGAGAAGCAGCCTGGAGGAGCAACTCCACTCGCTGCACCGCTGGCGGCCCACCGGATGTCGCCACGACTGCCTGCCGGACCCGGTGTCCGTGGTCGATGTCGCCCTCAGCTGGGGGCCACAGCCCCGCTGGTGGGGGAACGCCCTCAATGCCGCGCGCTGGGCCGCCATCTTCGGCATTCTCCCCAGCGTGGTCACCGCCTCGTACGAGCACGCGTGGGGTGTCAAGCACTGGGCGCTCACACTCGACCATCCCACGGGCATTCCGGATGCGATCGGGACGTTCCTGACACGGGAGATCTCCTTCGCCGGTGCGGGACTTGTCCTTGGCGCATTGTGGCGCGTACTGCCCGGCAGGCGCGGCCCTATGCGAGCGTTGCACCTGTTCCTCGCCTGGCTTGCCCCCGTCTTCGTCGTTGCCGTGCTCAACCCCCACATCGGCCCCAAGGAAGTGGGCATGGCGATTCTGAACGTCATCCTCATGCTCATCGTGCTGACTCTGACGAGCATGTGGGTGGACACTGACACGTTCCGTCGTGAACGGCCCTACTGGACAAAACGCTTCGGCCTGCTGAGATCGATCTACCAGGTGCAAGGCCTGTCCGGGCAGGTCGCCTTCCTGATCACGCAGTTGGCGGCTGCGGCGGCCATATGGCAAGCGATCAACCGCAAGTGACCGTCGGCCAGACCTCCATCGCGCGCCGGTCACGGCCGACGTCGGCTCGTCTGCGCTCCGACAGGCCGGAATCTCGGTCGGCGTTCCCGACGCGGCGACGGCTGGCCCTGCGCCATCGGTGGGGACTCTCATGTGCCCCGCGCCGCAGCGGCACTCGACGGCACCTCCCAAAGCGTGTCGCCGTCTCTCCAGAAGCGGTGTCACACAGGCACCTCGACCGGAGGGAGCCCCATGCCCGCACGCCACACTCTCGCCCCCGCCCTTCTTCTCTCCCTCGCTGCCCTCCTGAGCGCGGCCTGTACGGAGGAGAGACAGGAGCCGGAAGACCCCGGGAACAGGGACAGCCGGTCCGCGTCACCAGCCCCCACCTGGGACGGAAAGGAGGACCAGGAGGAGGCGATGGAGCGGGCCACGCGTGCGCTGAACGCGGTCGAAGCCGGGAGTGCCTCCCGCGAGGACTCGGGCACGGCAGCCCTGGGGGAGGGGCTGGACAGGACGTTCACGACGCCGGGCGCGAGGCCCTACACCTTCGGCGTCGCCTGCCAGACCCCGACGCCGCGCACGCTCACCCTGACCCTGGTACGGGGTGAGGCGGAGAGTGAGTGGGAGGTGGAGTGCGGCGGCCGGGAGGCGGAGCAGTTCCACCTCCCCGCCGGCGGCCCCTTCACCGCCCGGATCGCCCCACCGACCCGGGACGTCGACGGACTCGTCCTCTGGCGACTCGGCACCGTCGCCGCCGAGGACGTACAGGACTGTGAGGACGACATCGCGGGATGCGGGAGCTGACCGCCGTCGTCGAGCGAGAAGGGGCGGCCATCTCGTGGCGCGGTTACGGGCGGACGTACGGCCGCGTCATGATCTCCATGTTGTGGCCGTCCGGGTCGGCGAAGTACGCGCCCCGGCCGCCGAACAGCCGGTTGACGCGGCCGGGTTCGGTGTGGCTGGGATCGGCGTAGTACGTGACGCCGACGGCTTCCAGACGGCCGATCATCGCGTCGAACTGCTCCTCCGGCACGAGGAACGCGTAGTGCTGGGACTGGATCGGCTCGTCCCGCATCTCGTAGAAGTCGAGGGTGACGCCGTTGCCGAGGTCGACCGGCAGGAAGGGGCCGAAGGGCGCGCCGACCGGCAGCCCCAGGATCGCGGCGAGGAACTCGGCCGAGAGCTGCCGGTCACGGGCGTACACGGCGGTGTGGTTGAGCTGGGGGAGAGGCGTCTGGGCAGGCATGGGGTGTGGATGTCTCCGGGTGTCGGTGTCCTGTGCGGAAGTGATCGAGGAACACGGAGATCACGGCGGGCCCCGCGCCCGCCTCGCGCTCACGCCGAGGCCGGGAGCCCCACTCGTGCATGGCCCATGGCCGACCCGGCAGTCACCCTGCCGACGGTAGTCGTCCGTCGCAGGCCGCCGCAATCAGGATCCCGGCCATCACCGGCCGGGCCGCCCGCAGCCCACCACCAGGGACCGGAGGCCCGCCGCGCACTGGAGGAGGAGTTCGGCATCGACGTACCGCAGGACTGATGGCGAAGCCGTCGGCGGCTCGACGACTTTCACCCGAGTGGGTGCGTCCGCACGCTCGAAGGAGCACCCTGGAATCAGATGTTCCGGAGGTGATCGTCATGATGCACACCGCTGTGGGATGGCATGTCGAGATGGAGTTCCAGGAGGACGACACACACACGCGCGCGGCGGCGTTGTTGCGCCTGCCCGACGGGACCGAAGTCAGGGCCCACGGGCACGCCAGCCGCCACCGCGTCGACGCCAACCAGCCCCGGGTGGGCGAGGAGATAGCGGGCGCCCGCGCACTCAACGAGCTCGCCATGCAACTCCTCACCAAGGCCCACACGGAGATCGACGAGGCGTCGGGGCGTACGTCGCACCCGATCCACGTCTGACGTATGGCCGGACAAGGTCCGACGTACGGCCCGATCAACGTCTGATCCACGCCTGACGCAGATCTGATCGCTGTCCGACGTGGGGCTGGATCCGCGTCCGATTCGCGCCTGCGGGCGGTCCTGGTCGCGGTTGGTCTTGGTCGCGACTGGTCCAGGGGGCGACCGGTCCAGGGCGCGGATGGTCCTGGGCCCGGGTGGTCCTGGGCCCGGGTGGTCCTGATCGTGGGCTGGGCCGGCCTGACGGTTCAGCCCGCGATCGCCGTCCGCACCGCCCGCACCAACGCCTGCGCCCGCGGGTCCGCCGTCACGCCGGAGCGGAATCCGTTGGTCACGTACCCGAAGGCGATGCCCGACTCCGGGTCGGCGAAGCCGAGGGCGCCGCCGCGGCCCGGGTGGCCGAAGGAGGTGGGGGACAGCAGCGGTGACGCGGCGCCGTGCAGCATGTAGCCGAGTCCGAAGCGGGTGTGCACGACGAGCACACGGTCGGCCCCCGCCGAACGCTCACCCCGCGCCAGCTCCACCGTCTCCGGCGTGAAGAGGCGCGTGCCGCCGTCCACCTCACCGATCAGCGACGCGTAGAAACGGGCCAGGCCGTCCGCCGTGGCGATCCCGTTGGAGGCGGGCAGCGCGGCGGCCCGGTAGGCGGGGTCGTTCTCGTCGGGCATCGGCGTGATCGCGGCGAACGCGCGCCGGGTGAGGGACGCGGGGTCGGCGTACGCGTCGGCGACGGCCCGCTTGGGCCGCGTCCTCAGCCCCCCGGCCTGCGCGGGCGCCTCGACCTGCCCGACCCGTCCCACGCGCGCGGCCTGCTCCGCCGGAAGCCCGAGCCACAGCTGCGCCCCGACCGGCCCGGCGATCTCCTCCGCGATCCACGCGCCGATCGTCCGCCCGGTGACCCTGCGCACCAGCTCCCCGGTCAGCCAGCTGTACGTCTGCGCGTGGTACCCGTGGTCCGTCCCCGGCTCCCACACCGGCGCCTGAGCCGCCACCGCCGCCGCACCGAGCTCCGGGTCGGCGGCCTCCGCGGGCGTCAACGGCCGGTCCAGCACGGGCACCCCCGCGCGATGCGCGAGCAGATCCCGTACGACCGTCCACTCCTTGCCGGCCGCCTTGTACTCGGGCCAGTACGCCCCCACGGGCGCGTCCAGATCCAGCTCCCCGCGCTGCCCCAGCAGCAGGAGTACGGCGGCGGCGACGCCCTTGGTAGCCGACCGCACGATCTGCGCGGTGCCCCGCTCCCAGGGCGCGCCGCCGTTCACGTCCCGGCTGCCGCCCCACAGGTCGACGACCTTGCGCCCGTCCCGGTAGACGGCCACCGCCGCACCCCGGTCCCCGAGCACCTCGAAGTTCCGTACGAACGCCTCCCTGACCGGCTCGAAGCCCTCGGCCACCGCACCGTTCACGTCCACGCCCGTACGTCCTCTCGGCTCGCCTTCGACTGTGGGGAGAACGCGCGCCCGCAGCCTGCGATTCCTGCGTCCCGCTAGCCGAGGAGGATCGTTACGTCGATGTTGCCGCGTGTCGCGTTCGAGTACGGGCACACCTCGTGCGCAGCGTCCACCAGCTTCGCGGCGAGGTCGGCGTCGAGGACGGGCAGCGACACGCTGAGGGCGACCGCGAGGCCGTAGCCCTTGGACTTGTTCGGCCCGATGCCCACCTTCGCGGCGACCGTCGAGCCGGTCAGGTCGTAGCCGGCCCGGTTGCCGACGAGGATCAGCGCGTTGTGGAAGCAGGAGCTGTAGCCGGCCGCGAACAGCTGTTCCGGGTTCGTGCCGTTCCCGTCCCCGCCCAGCTCCGGCGGCATCGCCACCTTCAGCTCGATCTGGCCGTCCTGACTGGTCACATACCCGTCCCGACCACCGTGCGCGGTCGCCTCGGCGACGTACATGATCTTCGTCGGACGGGTGTCGACAGTGCCGACTCCGGCGTCGCCCTCGGTCACGGCGGGCCCTCCCCCAGAGGATGGTGCGATTACATCGTGCACAAGGTACCGGCCGGTAGGTGGGGGCTTGCTTACCAGGGGGTAGCAACCGCGGGTAACACGACGTCAGGGCGGGGCTGTCGGTGGGGAGGGGCGGTCGGCGGGGCGGGCCGGTGGCGTCAGCGGGGGCGGTCGGCGGGGCGGACACGGTGGCGTCAGCGGGGGCGGTCGGCTGCCGTTCCCGCCCGTTGTGCGAGCTGCCACAACTCCTCGCGCAACCTCGCCACCTGCGCGCCCCCGAGCTCCGTCGCCGCGAGCAGGGCGCCGGGTACGCGCGCCGCGCGCCCCTTCAGTTCCTCCCCGCGCCCCGTGCACGCGACGAGCACCGAGCGCTCGTCGCGCGTCGAGCGCTCCCGGCGCACCAGCCCCGCCGCCTCCAACCGCTTCAGCAGCGGCGACATCGTTCCGTAGTCGAGCCGCAGGGCGGCCGCCAGCTCTTTGACCGTCGTCTCGCCGCGCTCCCACAGGACCAGCAGGACGAGGTACTGCGGGTAGGTGATGCCGAGCTCGTCGAGGAGCGGGCGGTAGGCGGACGTCACCGCGCGCTGGGCCGCGTACAGCGCGAAGCACAGCTGGTCGTCGAGCAGCAGCGAGCCCTCGGTCTCCTGGTTCGTCACGCGCCCATTGTCACGGAGCGCGGGTCGAAGCCGAAGGGCAGTTCCAAACGGTGGGCGCGCATCAGCTCCTCGTCGGCGAGCAGCTCACCCGTCGGCCCGTCCGCCGCGATCACTCCCTCGCTCAGGATCAGGGAGCGCGGACACAGTTCGAGGGCGTACGGCAGGTCGTGGGTGACCATCAGGACGGTGACGTCCAGCGAGCGCAGGATGTCGGCGAGTTCGCGGCGCGAGGCGGGGTCGAGGTTGGAGGACGGCTCGTCCAGGACGAGGATCTCCGGCTCCATCGCGAGGACGGTCGCGACGGCGACCCGGCGGCGCTGCCCGAAGGACAGATGGTGCGGCGGGCGGTCCTTGAACTCCGCCATGCCGACCCGCGCGAGCGCCCGGTCCACGCGCTCCTCCAGCTCCGCGCCCCTGACCCCGGCCGCCGCCGGCCCGAACGCCACGTCCTCACGCACGGTCGGCATGAACAACTGGTCGTCCGGATCCTGGAAGACGATGCCGACCTTGCGCCGGATCTCCGCCATGTGCTGCTTGCCCACGGGCAGTCCGGCGACGGTCACCGTGCCGGTGCCGCCGGTGAGGATGCCGTTGAGGTGCAGCACGAGGGTGGTCTTGCCCGCGCCGTTCGGCCCGAGCAGCGCCACCCGCTCCCCGCGCGCGATGGAGAAGTCCACGCCGAAGAGGGCCTGGTGCCCGTCGGGGTAGGCGAAGGCCAGTCCGGCCACTTCGAGGGACGGCGAAGGCGTCACAGCAGCAGTCACAGGGCCCATCCCAACACGCAGACGACCAGCGCGGCGAACGGCAGGGTCAGCGCGTACGACCATTGCGCGCGCGAGGCGGTCACCTCGTCGATCACCGGCATCGCGCCGGCGTACCCCCGGCTCACCATCGCCAGGTGCACGCGCTCCCCGCGCTCGTAGGAGCGGATGAAGAGGGCGCCCGCCGTCTTCGCGAGCACCCCCCAGTGCCGCACCCCGCGCGCCTCGAAGCCGCGCGACTCCCGCGCGATCCGCATGCGCCGCATCTCGTCCGTGATGACGTCGCCGTAGCGGATCATGAAGGACGCGATCTGCACCAGCAGCGGCGGGAGTTTCAGCCGTTGCAGGCCGAGGAGGACCTCCCGCAGCTCGGTGGTGGCGGCCAGGAGGACGGAGGCGGCGACGCCCAGGGTGCCCTTGGCGAGGACGTTCCAGGCGCCCCACAGGCCGTTCACGCTGAGCGACACGCCCAGGACGTCCACCCGCTCGCCCTGCGCCACGAACGGCATCAGCACCGCGAACGCGACGAACGGCACCTCGATCAGCAGCCGCTTCAACAGGAAACCGGCCGGCACGCGCGCGTGGAACGCGACGAGGCCGAGCAGGGCCGCGTACAGACCGAACGCCCACACCGCCTCCCGCGGCGTCGACACCACGACCACCACGAAGGCGAACGTGGCGGCGAGCTTGGTGTGCGGCGGCAGGGCATGCACGCGCGAGTGCCCGTGCCGGTAGAGCCTGTGCGCGTGCCCGGCGCCCATCTCAGACATTCTCCACGGCCGTCGGGGACGCGTCCGCGCCGCGACGCCGGCGCACCGCCCAGAACACCGCGCTGCCCGCGACGACGGTCACACCGACGCCGATCACCCCCGCGAGACCGCCGGAGAGACGGGCGTCGCCGACGTCCTTGACGCCGTAGTCGGCGAGCGGGGAGTCGGCGGCCGCGTGCTCCTCGACCTTCTTGTCGATGCCCTTGTCGGCGGCGACCTTCTCCAGGCCGTCCGGATCGGCGGAGGCGTAGAAGCTGACGAAGCCGGCGAGGACGAGGGAGGTGACCAGGCCGCTCACCCACAGCGTGCGCCGGGAGGTGCGCGCCGCGACGGGCGCCGTGCGCGCCCCCTCGGCGGCGGGCACGTCGACGAGTGCGCCGTCCACCCGCAACTGCAGCTTCTGCCGCAGCCCGCGCGCCCCGTGGACGAGGTCCGGCCGTACGGCGATGACGGCGCCCACGGTCAGCGCGGTGATCGCGGCCTCGCCGATGCCGATCAGGACGTGCACGCCGACCATCGCGGTGGCGACCTTGCCGATCGCCACGTCGGTGGTGCCGCCGATCCAGTACAGCAGCGTGAAGGCGAGCGCGGCGGCCGGGACGGACAGGACAGCGGCGACGAAGGACGCGACGGTGACGGACCGGCGGCCGCGCGGTAGCACCTTCACCAGCCCACGGAAGGCGGCGTACGCGACGACCGTCGTCACGCAGCCCATCACGGTGATGTTCACCCCGAGCGCGGTCAGCCCGCCGTCGGCGAAGAGAAGGCCCTGCATCAGCAGGACCACGGAGATGCACAGGACCCCTGTGAAGGGGCCGACGAGTATCGCGGCGAGCGCGCCGCCGAGCAGATGGCCGCTGGTTCCCGCCGCGACGGGGAAGTTCAGCATCTGCACGGCGAAGATGAACGCGGCCACCAGGCCGGCCAGCGGCGCGGTGCGTTCGTCGAGCTCACGGCGCGCGCCGCGCAGACTCACGGCGATGGCGCCCGCGGCGACGACTCCGGTCACGGCGGAGGTGGGGGCGTTGATGAATCCGTCAGGTACGTGCACCGTTCGATGATAGTGGCTTAATGCGAACGGTTCGCAAGAGCGAGTGACTGGTTCATCGCTCCCGCCTGCCGCTCTCGCGTATCGCACATGTGAGATACCCAGGCCCCGGCAAGCGGCTCCCGGAAAATATGCGACATTGGAAGGGGAGCGGACGCACAGCTTCCACACAGGTCACGCACGGTGAGAGGGCCGGTCGATGTCTGTAGTCGAGCAGTACGCGCGAGCCCACATCGTCACGGACGCGGACCTCCTCGACGAGGAACACGCGGCCGTCCCCGTCGTCCTGCGCTACGACCCCGAGGACGACCCCCGCACGGTCCGGGTCGGACTGCCCGGCACCCACGAGTGGACCATCGCCCGCGCCCTCCTCGAACAGGGCCTGCGCGCCCCCGTCGGCAGCGGAGGGGTCAGGGTGTGGCCGTGCGGACGCGTCCAGGCCGTCGTCGAGTTCCACACCACGCAGGGCGTCTCGGTCGTGCAGTTCGAGTCCAAGACGCTGGTGCGCTTCCTGCGCCGTACGTACACGGCGGCCGCGGCGCAGTCCGTCGGCCGCCGGCCGCACGTCACCCACTGACGGCCGCTCAGCCGCCTGCCTTCAGCAGCGCGGCCACGATCGGTCCGGCCGTGTCACCGCCGTGGCCGCCCTGCTGGACGACGCCCGCCGCCGCGAGGTCGCCCCGGTAGGCCGTGAACCAGCCGTTCGGCTTCTTCTGACCGTCGACCTCCGCCGAGCCGGTCTTCGCGCCGTAGTCGGGACCGAGCCCGGACATCGCCTCGGCCGCCGTGCCGTACGCGGCCGTGTAGTTCATCAGCTCCCGCAGCTGCGACAGCGTCGACGACGACATCGTGCGCGAGGCCGCGGCGAGCGTGCGCTTGTCGACGGACGGCGCCACCAGGTACGGCTGGTGGAAGGTGCCCGCCTTCACGGTCGCGGCGACCGACGCCATGTTCAGCGGGTTCATCCGCACCCCGCCCTGCCCGATCAGCGACGCGGCCATCTGGGCGGCCGACTGCACCGGGACCGCGCCGTCGAAGGTGGGCACCCCGACCGACCAGTTGTTCATGGACAGCCCGAAGACCTGCTGCGCCTGCTTGGTGAGGCTGTCGTTGTCCAGCTCGCCCGCCTGGCTGATGAAGGCCGTGTTGCAGGAACGCGCGAAGCTCGCCTTGAACGTGCCGCCCTTGATCTCGAACTCGTCGTCGTTCTGGAACTTCCAGCCGCCGTACGTGAAGTACTTCGGGCAGGGGTGCGCCTTGTCCGCCGACGCCAGGCCCTTCTCGATCAGCAGCGACGACGTGATGACCTTCATCGTGGAGCCGGGCGCCAGGGAGCCCTGGAAAGCCGTGTTGAAGTTCGGGTTGCTGTTGGCGACGGCGAGGATCTCGCCCGTCGAGGCCCGCATGAGGACGACCGAGGCACGCGAACGGCTCGCCACCAACTTCTCCGCCTCCGCCTGCAGGGTCGGGCTCAGCGTCGTCCGCACCGTGCCCGGCGTGCCCTCGCTGAGCTCCAGGAGCGTCTTGTCGGAGGACTTCTTCGCCTTCGACGCCTTGCCGCGCACCACCCGCAGTTCGACGCCGGCCGTGCCGCCGGCCTTCTTGCCGTACTTCTCGCGCAGCCCGTCCAGCACGGTGCCCAGCGACGGGTACTTCTTGGCCGTCAGCTCGCCGCCGTGCTTGTCGAGCGCCTTCACCGGCGGGTCACCGGCCTCGCCGGTCACCAGGGTGTCCCCGTCGGCGAGATCGGGGTGGACCACGGACGCGTGCCAGTCGACCAGCGGCTTGCCGTCCTTCGCCCGCCGTACGACGGTCAGCGCGCTCTCGTACGCCAGCGGCTTCGTCGCCTTCTTGTACGTCACCGTGCCCTTCACGGAGAACGGGACCTTGTCCCCCGCGCGCGTGCCGGCGGTGAGGGTGACGCCGGTGATGTGCGCGTCCTTGGTGTAGCCGGTGAGCAGGGCGGTGGCGGCCGTCGGATCGTCGGTGGCGGCCGCCGCCTGGGCGGCCTTCTCCTGCTGCCAGGCCGTGAGGAACGCCTGGGCCGCGGAGGTGACCTCGGTGGCCGACAGCGGGCCGGTCTTGACCGCCGGCTTCTTCCCGGCGGCAGCGCTCGCGCCGTCCTCGGCCGCCGCGCCACCGCCGTACAGCGCGTACACGCCGAAGCCGGCACCGCCGACGACGACGGCGATCATGCCGGCGACCACGGCAGGCCGCTTGTTCCGTCGCTCGGCGACGCGCCTTCTCTTGCCCACTGCCTGCGATCCTCCGCGATCCCGGGAGCCCACCGGACCCACTGACCCCGCCAGCTGCCGTTGCCCCCACAGACCCCAACGACGACGACCACCCTAGAGTCCCCCCGGGTAAACAGACGTCACATGTGACGTCAGCCACGCCCTGAGGGGCCCGTCCTGCGGGCCGCCGCGGGACCTTCGAACGGCCTCGACCGCAGGTCCGGCCCCACGCGACGCCCCGTGACTCCTCCCGAAACCCGCGCCCGGCTTCCGACCCGGCGCCCGCAAGGGCACGGCCGCCACCCGGGGCTACCCGGCCGCCGCCCCCGGGCTACCCGGCCGCCGGCCTGTGCGACGCCTGCCGGCCTGCGCGACGCCCGCCGGCCCGCGCCCCGGCGGGGGCACTTACCGGCGCGCCCTGCCGTGGTCTGCACGCCCCGGCGGCGCGCGGAGCTCGGGCGCGCACGCCCCGCGCGGAGCTCGGCGCGCACGCCGCGTACGGCTGCGAGCGTCAGCCCGCGTGCCGGGCGTACGCGGTTCTGCACGCCCGGCGCGCGAGGCTTGGCGCACGCCGGGCGTGCGGTAGCCGTGCGGTAGCGGGCGCGCGCGCCACGCCGCGGGGCTGGGCACGCCCCCCGTGCGCGGGCCCGGCCGCCGCCGCGCCGCGCCGTCCCGCTGCGCCCCCGTACGCGTCAGCCGCCCACCTTCAGCACCGCTGCCACGATCGGGCCGGCCGCGTCGACGCCGTGGCCGCCGTCCTCGACCATGGCTGCGGCGGCGATGTCGTTGCGGTAGCCGGTGAACCAGCTGTCGGACTGGGCGTTTCCGTCGATCTCGGCGGAGCCGGTCTTCGCGCCGATGCGGCCGCTCAGCCCCGACATGACCCCCTGGGCGGTGCCGCTGGTCGCGGTGCGGTTCATCATCGAGCGCAGCTGCTGCACGGTGCTGGAGGACAGTCCACGCGCGCGTGCCAGTTCACGGTCGTCCAGGCTCTGCGGCACGATGACCGGCTGCCGGAAGGTGCCCGTCATCGCGGTCGCCGTCACGGACGCCATGTTCAGCGGGTTCATCTGGACCTGGCCCTGGCCGATCAGGTTGGCCGCGGTGTCCGGGCCGCCGGAGGCCGGGACGCGGCCGTCGAAGGACGGGATGCCGGTCTTCCAGTTGTCCCGCCCGAGCCCGAAACGATCCTGCGCCTCGTTGGTCAGGGAGTCGACCTGGACCTCGTCCGCGAACTTCACGAACGCGGTGTTGCAGGAGCGGGCGAAGCTCTCCGAGAGGGTCGCGTTGTCGTCCGGCGTCAGGGTCTTGAGGTTGTGGAAGGTCTGGCTCTCGGAGATCGCCTCGTCGGGACAGGGGGCGGGACCGTTCGCCGTGGTGAGCCCGTTGTCGATGAGGGTGGCCGCGCTGATGATCTTCATGGTGGAGCCGGGCGGCCGCTCCCCCTGGAAGGCGGCGTTGAAGCCGTCCGTGCGGTGGTTGGCGACCGCCAGCACGTCACCGGTGCTCGGCTGCACGGCCACCACCGACGACTGGGCGTACGTCTGCACGGCCTTCTCCGCCGCCGCCTGCACGCTCGCGCTGAGCGTGGTCTGCAACTTGCCCGGCTTGCCCTCGGCGAGCGTCAGCAGCGGGGTGTCGCCGGCGTCCGGGGTGGCGTGCCGGATCGCCAGCTCGATACCGGCCGTACCACCGGCCTTGTCGCCGTACTTGGCGCGCAGCGCGTCCAGGATCGGCCCGAGCGAGGGGTACTTCTCCTTCGTGAGGACCTTGCCGTCGCGGTCCACGGCCTCGATCGCCGGCGCCGCCGACTCGCCCGTGACCAGCGTGTCGTCCATCGCCTTCAGCTCCGGATGCACCACCGACGGCTGCCAGTCCACCAGCGCCCTCCCGGTCGTGAGCCCCCGCACCACCGTCAGCGAACTCCTGTACGCGAGAGGCTTGGACTTCCCCTCGTACGACACCGTCGCCTTCACCGTGAACGGCACGGTGTCCCCGGTCGCCGCCCCCGGCGTGATCTTCACGCCGGTGATGTGCGCGGCCTGCGCGTACGAGGTCAGCAACGGCTCGGCCTTCACCGCGTTGTTGGTGAGCTGCGCCGCGGCCGCCGCCTCCCCCTTCTCCCAGGCGGCGAAGAACCTGGCGGTCGTGTCCTTCACCTCCGACTCGCTCGGCGGCCCGCTCTTCTTCACCGTCACCGGCTCGCCCGGCCCCGATCCGCCGCCGCCGTCCCCGTTCAGCGCGTTGACGATGTTGAAGGCGCCGTACCCTGCCCCGCCCACCATCACCGCGAACACCGAGCCGACGATCGCCGCCTTGGCCCCCTTGCGCATGATGCGAACCCTCCCCGTTGTCCCCGTTTCGGTCCCCGTGAGTCTCTCCGCGCGTTTTCTGAACGCGTTCAGAAAGACCGGGTCGTGCTCGCACTGTATGCGGGCGCGCGGTCTCCTGTGACGGGAGTTTCCGGAAGTTGTCCGAACAGAGATCGGGTTTTGGGGATTGTTGGGCGATGTGGCGACGGACTCAGACCCAGGTGTCCAGCCACATCCGCGACCGCCAGTCGTCGATCGGGATCGACGTCCCCGTGTACAGCGGCCAGAAGTAGATGAAGTTCCACGCGATCAGCAGCACCAGCACGCCCGCGCCCGTCGCCCCCGCCACACGCCGGGTGTCGCTCGACCCCGGCCGGCCGACGATCGCCCCGATCATCATCGCCACCGCCAGACACAGGAACGGCAGGAAGACGACGGCGTAGAAGAGGAAGATCGTGCGCTCCTGGTACAGGAACCACGGCAGATAGCCGGCCGCGATACCGCAGGCGATCGCGCCCGCGCGCCAGTCGCGGCGCAGCAGCCAGCGCCACAGCACGAACAGGATCGCGAAGCAGGCCGCCCACCACAGCACCGGCGTACCGATCGCCAGGACCTCCCGCGCGCACTTCTCGCCCGCGTCCACCGGGCAGCCGTCCTTGCCGGGCGCCGGGGACTCGTAGAAGTACGAGACCGGGCGGCCCAGCACGATCCAGCTCCACGGGTTCGACTGGTACGTGTGCGGCGAGGTGAGGTGGGTGTGGAACTCGAACACCTCGTGCTCGTAGTGCCACAGGCTGCGCCACCAGTCCGGGAACAGCCACGTCCAGGCGCCGCCCTTGCCGTCGGTGGCCGCCCAGTTGCGGTAGTAGCCGCCCGAGCCGTTGTCGGCGGACAGGATCCAGCCCGTCCACGACACGACGTAGGTGACGAGCGCCACCGGGACGGTGGCCAGGAACGCCAGACCCGTGTCACGCCTCAGCACCGCCCGGTACGGATGCCGCGCCCCGGCCACCCTGCGCGAGCCGACGTCCCACAGCACCGCC
Organism: Streptomyces aurantiaciflavus; assembly: GCF_049808595.1. Taxonomy (NCBI): domain Bacteria; kingdom Bacillati; phylum Actinomycetota; class Actinomycetes; order Kitasatosporales; family Streptomycetaceae; genus Streptomyces; species Streptomyces aurantiaciflavus. Next base: position 203,976 of record NZ_JBNCAQ010000005.1, read on the forward strand.
ATCACACAGAACGCGACCATGATGTAGAGGCCGTTCCACTTCGTGCCGATGGCCAGGCCCAGCATCAGGCCCGCCGCCCAGCGCCAGGGGCGCCACCCGAGGCGGGTCGTCTCGGCGACGTGCGCGTCCGGGCGGTGGCGGCCGTCCGCGTCCGGCGGCAGCGCCGCCGCGAGCCGTTGCCGCGCCTTGTCCCGGTCGATCACCAGACAGCCGAACGTCGCCAGCACGAAGAACATCAGCACCCCGTCGAGCAGCGAGGTGCGGCTCATCACGAAGTGCAGCCCGTCGACCGCCATCAGCGCGCCCGCCAGACAGCCCAGGAACGTCGAGCGGAAGACACGACGGCCGATCCGGCACAGCATGAGGACGGACAGCGTCCCCAGCAGCGCCGTCATGAACCGCCAGCCGAACGGATCGAACCCGAACATCAGCTCGCCCAGCCCGATCACGTACTTCCCGACCGGTGGATGCACCACGTACGCGGCGTCCGTCGGGACGGGGACATGACCGCCCGAGGAGAGGATGAGATCGTTGGCGTTCTTGTCCCAGTTGACCTCGAAACCGCGGTGGACGAGCGCCCACGCGTCCTTCGCGTAGTACGTCTCGTCGAATATCACCGCCTTCGGGCTGCCCAGGTTCCAGAACCGCAGCACCCCCGCCACCAGCGTGATCAGCAGCGGGCCGCCCCAGCCCGACCAGCGCGCGACGCGGTCCGCCAGGGTGGGAGGCACGCCGAGCGCCTGCCACAGGCGCGGGCTCGGCTCGGCGTACGGCGGCACCAGCCGCTCACGGACGTCGCTGCCCGGCTCCGCCGCATAGCCGAAACGGCGCAGCCGCTGCCGCCACGCCGGCCGCTGGTCCCGCGGCGCGTGGTCCTGCCGGTAGTCCGTGGAGTCCGTGGAGGACGCGGTACTGGTCACCGCGCCATCGTAGGGAACCCGCCTGTGCGAGTCCCGTGTCTCTCCCCCTGCGAGGATGGAAACGTGACAGCCACACCCGGAACCCTGGTCCTTGCAGGCACCCCCATCGGGGACATCGCGGACGCCCCGCCCCGGCTCGCCGAGGAACTGGCCGGCGCGGACGTCGTCGCCGCCGAGGACACGCGTCGCCTGCGCCGGCTGACGCAGGCGCTGGGCGTGACACCCAAGGGGCGCGTCGTGTCGTACTTCGAGGGCAACGAGTCCGCCCGCACGCCCGAACTCGTCGAGGACCTGCTCGGCGGCGCGCGCGTGCTGCTCGTCACCGACGCCGGGATGCCGTCCGTGTCCGACCCCGGATACCGGCTGGTCGCCGCGGCCGTCGAGAAGGAGATCCGGGTCACCGCCGTCCCCGGCCCGTCCGCCGTCCTCACGGCCCTCGCCCTGTCCGGGCTGCCCGTCGACCGCTTCTGCTTCGAGGGATTCCTGCCCCGCAAGGCGGGGGAGCGGCTGTCGCGGCTGCGGGACGTGGCGGAGGAACGCCGCACCCTCGTGTACTTCGAGGCCCCGCACCGGCTCGACGACACCCTCGCCGCCATGGCCGAGGTGTTCGGCGCCGAACGGCGGGCCGCCGTCTGCCGGGAGCTCACCAAGACGTACGAGGAGATCAAGCGCGGGCCGCTCGGAGAGCTGGCCGCCTGGGCGGCGGAGGGCGTGCGCGGCGAGATCACCGTCGTGGTGGCCGGGGCGCCCGAGCGGGGGCCCGAGGAGCTCGACGCGGAGGAACTCGTGCGGCGCGTGCGCGTGCGCGAGGAGGCCGGCGAGCGCCGCAAGGAGGCCATCGCGGCGGTGGCCGCGGAGGCGGGGGTGCCCAAGCGGGAGGTGTTTGACGCAGTGGTCGCCGCGAAGAACTCGGGGCGTGTGGGATGAGGGGTGCGCCTGCGGTCGCGCGCCCCTGACCAGGGAGGACGTCCCCTCTGAGCGGGGCGCGTCTCCCCTGAGCGCGCGCCCCATGGCCGGGCAAAACGCCCTTCGCGGAAGGCAAAGCCCCGGCCCCTCACCCGGGCCCCTTCGGCAAGGAACGTCCAAATCGGACCCAACACTCGACAGGCCTGCTGCCTTCGTCCCGGCAGGGGAGTCCACTGGACTCAGGGACGCACCCGTCCCTCGCCCCCACTGGGTTCCGGGGGGAACCCGCGCGCCGGGGGCGTTTGTCCAGCGGACAAACGGGAGCTGGCATGAGTGACATCACAGGGCAGACCGGCCTGCGCACCTCGGCGATCCCCGTCGTGCACGAGTCGTACTCCTTCGCCTGCATGCGCTGCGGGCACGGCTGGGAGCAGTCGTACGAGATCGAGCACCACACGGACGCCGAGGGACACGAGTTCGTCCAGTACGTGGCGAACGGCCGGACAGTGCCGTCCCCGCTGAGCCGCCCCACGTGCCAGAACTGCGACGGGCACGTCGTGCGCATCATGCGGCCGGGGCAGGTCTCCTCGGTGCTCAGCGCGACCCGCGGGTCGCGGCACACGCCGGCGGCCGGGCCGGTGGAGGCGCCGGAGGCCGACGGGGAGCACGAGGTGCGGGAGGGGCGCGAGCCTCACGACGGGCGCCCCCAGGAGCACCACCACTGGCACCTGTCCGATCTGCTGCACCCCTTCCAGCGCAAGGCGAGCTGAGCCGGCCGGCGACCGGCAGGCGGCACGACCGCGGGGCATGCCCCTTTCGTAGGATCGGGGCATGCCTTCGAACGCCGACAAGAACGCGGCGCCGCCGCTCCCGACCCCGCTCCGGGTGCCGGTCGCCGACTCCCACACCCACCTCGACATGCAGTCCGGCACGGTGGAGGAGGGCCTCGCGAAAGCCGCGCAGGTCGGCGTGACGACGGTCGTCCAGGTCGGCTGCGACATCCGCGGCTCCCAGTGGGCGGCCGAGACGGCGGCCGCCCACGAGAGCGTCCACGCCACCGTCGCCCTGCACCCCAACGAGGCGCCGCGCATCGTCCACGGCGACCCCGACGGCTGGTCCCGGCAGGGCGCCCGCGAGCCGGGGGGCGCACAGGCGCTCGACGAGGCGCTCGCCGAAATCGACCGCCTGGCCGCGCTCCCCCACGTGAAGGGCGTCGGTGAGACGGGACTGGACTACTTCCGCACGGGCCCCGAGGGCAAGGAGGCGCAGGAGCTGTCCTTCCGCGCCCACATCGAGATCGCCAAGCGACACGGCAAGGCCCTCGTCATCCACGACCGCGACGCCCACGCCGACGTCCTGCGCGTTCTGAAGGAGGAGGGCGCCCCCGAGCGCACCGTCTTCCACTGCTACTCCGGCGACGCCGACATGGCCGAGATCTGCGCCCGCGCCGGATACTTCATGTCCTTCGCCGGCAACGTCACCTTCAAGAACGCCCAGAACCTGCGCGACGCCCTCACCGTCGCCCCCCTGGAACTGGTTCTGGTGGAGACCGACGCCCCCTTCCTCACCCCGGCGCCCTACCGCGGACGGCCCAACGCCCCGTACCTCGTCCCCGTCACGGTCCGTGCCATGGCCGCCGTCCGCGGCACCGACGAGGACACCCTGGCGACGGCCCTCGCCGCCAACACGGCCCGCGCGTTCGACTACTGACTCACCCGAACACGACTCTGAGTAGTCGCGTCGCTTTGGAGAGTGACGACCGCTCCGCTAGGTTCTGGGGGCCCGATCCGGACCCCTCCGGACCCAGGACCCCTGGAGCGTGTCGGCGTGAGCAACCCCTCCCATCCGTGGAACGCGCAGTACGCACAGAACCCCCACCACGACCCCCACGGCCACCCCGACCCCTACGGCCACGACCCGTACCCCGACGTGCACAGCGCGCAGACGCAGGCCTACGGCGTGTACGCGGCGCCCGAGGAACAGGGCACGCCCGGCGCCTACGAGATGCCCGGGGCGTACGAGGACACGTACCGGCCCGCCTACGAGACACCCGAAGCGACGCTCCCACGACAGGCGGGCTGGGGGGCGGGGAACCCCGAAGGCGCCGGGAGCGGGGGTGAGGCGTACGGCGCCGGCGCGTACGGCGTGCAGGGCGCCGCCGGTATCGACGGTCGCGACGGCGCGGCAGTCACGGCGAGCGCCGTCGGTGACGCGCGCACCCTGGTCGAGTGGGCGCCGACGCCTGTCGCGCACGCCGGGGCGAGGCGGCGGGCCGCGCGTCGGCGCAGAGCGCGCTTTGCCGAGCGCCCGGAATCCACCGTGCGCCGTCTGCTGCCACAGGCACTCGTCGTCGCCTTCCTCGCCGGCGGCACCACCTCCTTCGTCGCCGAGGACAAGGCGATCGAGCTGACCGTCGACGGCAAGCCGCGCACCCTGCACACCTTCGCCGACGACGTGACCGAACTGCTGGCGGAGCAGGGCGTGACAGTGGGGGAGCACGACCTGGTCGCGCCCGCCCCCGGCGCGGCGCTCGCCAGCGGCGACGAGATCGCGGTGCGCTACGGGCGCCCCGTACGGCTCACGCTGGACGGACACCAGCGCGAGGTGTGGACGACGGCGCGCACGGTGGAGGAAGCGCTCAAGCAGCTCGGGGTGCGTGCGGAGGGCGCGTACCTCTCCACCTCGCGCTCCCAGCGCATCGGACGCGCGGGGCTCGCGCTGGACGTACGCACCGAGCGCGCCCTGACGATCATGGCCGACGGTCGCTCCCGCACCGTCCGCACCAACGCGGCGACCGTGCGCGAGGCGGTCGAGGAAGCCGGCGTCACCCTGCGCGGCCAGGACACCACGTCCGTCCCGCCCGGCAGCTTCCCGCGCGACGGACAGACGGTCACCGTGCTGCGCATCACCGGCACCAGGGAGGTGCGCGAGGAGGCGATCCCGTTCCGGGTGCGGCGCACCGAGGACCCGTCCCTGTTCAAGGGCACGGAGGTCGTGGAACGCGCTGGTCAGCCCGGGCTGCGGCGGGTCACGTACTCCCTGCGCACCGTCAACGGCGTCCGCCAGCGGCCGAGGCGGCTCAGGACCGACATCGTCCGCGAGCCACGCGCCCAGGTGGTGAAGGTGGGCACGAAACCCCTGCCGCCCTCCAAGCGGGGCGTCGACGACCTCGACTGGCAGGGCCTCGCCGCCTGCGAGTCCGGCGGCCGCCCGAACGCGGTCGACCCGTCGGGCACCTACGGCGGCCTGTACCAGTTCGACACCGGCACCTGGCACAGCCTCGGCGGCAGCGGCCGCCCCCAGGACGCCTCGGCGGCGGAACAGACCCGCCGCGCGAAGAAGCTGTACATGCGCCAGGGCACGAGCCCCTGGCCGCACTGCGGGGAGCGACTGCAGGGCTGACGGGCCGTCCGCGGGCGTCACACCGCGGCGCGCCGGGCCGCCGCGCCCGGCGCACACCCGTACGGCAAGCGCCCCCACCGCACCCCCGTACCCTTGTCCCGTGAGCAGCCCCACCCCCGACGCCCTCCTGGGCCCCGCCGACATCCGTGAGCTGGCGGCGGCCCTCGGTGTGCGTCCCACCAAGCAGCGTGGTCAGAACTTCGTGATCGACGCGAACACGGTCCGCCGTATCGTCCGTACCGCGGAGGTACGGCCCGACGACGTGGTCGTGGAGGTCGGGCCAGGGCTCGGCTCCCTCACCCTCGCGCTGCTGGAGGTCGCCGACCGGGTCACGGCCGTCGAGATCGACGACGTGCTGGCGAGCGCGCTGCCCGCGACGATCACGGCGCGCATGCCGGAGCGCGCGGAGCGTTTCGCGCTGGTGCACTCCGACGCGATGCACGTGACCGCGCTGCCGGGCCCCGCTCCGACCGCGCTGGTGGCGAACCTGCCGTACAACGTCGCCGTGCCCGTGCTGCTGCACATGCTCGACACCTTCCCGAGCATCGAGCGCACCCTCGTGATGGTCCAGTCGGAGGTCGCCGACCGGCTCGCCGCCGCGCCCGGCTCGAAGGTGTACGGCGTGCCGTCCGTGAAGGCCAACTGGTACGCCGAGGTCAAGCGGGCCGGCGCCATCGGGCGCAACGTGTTCTGGCCGGCGCCGAACGTCGACAGCGGGCTCGTCTCACTGGTCCGCCGGGCCGAGCCGATCAAGACCACCGCCTCCAGGAGGGAGGTGTTCGCCGTCATCGACGCGGCGTTCGCGCAGCGCCGCAAGACCCTGCGGGCCGCGCTCGCCGGGTGGGCGGGGTCCGCGGCACGCGCCGAGGCGGCGCTCGTCGCGGCCGGCGTGTCCCCGCAGGCGCGCGGCGAGTCGCTGACCGTCGAGGAGTTCGCGCGGATCGCCGAGCAGCAGCGGAAGGATTCCGAGTGAGCGTCACCGTCCGCGTGCCCGCCAAGGTCAACGTCCAGCTCGCCGTGGGCGCCGCCCGCCCCGACGGCTTCCACGACCTGGCGAACGTCTTCCTGGCGGTCGGCCTGTACGACGAGGTCACGGTGACCCCCGCCGACGAACTCCGCGTCACCTGCGAGGGCCCGGACGCCGGCCAGGTCCCCCTGGACCGGACGAACCTCGCCGCGCGCGCCGCCATGGCGCTCGCCGAACGGTACGGCCGCACGCCCGACGTGCACCTCCACATCGCCAAGGACATCCCCGTCGCGGGCGGCATGGCGGGCGGCAGCGCGGACGGCGCCGGCGCGCTCCTAGCGTGCGACGCGCTGTGGGGCACGCGCGCGTGCCGCGACGAACTCCTCGACATCTGCGCGGAACTCGGCAGCGACGTGCCCTTCAGCCTGGTCGGCGGCGCAGCCCTCGGCACCGGGCGGGGCGAGAAACTGACGGCCCTGCAGGTCGGCGGCACCTTCCACTGGGTGTTCGCGATGGCCGGGCGGGGGCTGTCGACGCCGGCCGTGTTCCGGGAGTTCGACCGGCTCGCCGAGGGCCGCGACATCCCCGAGCCCGTCGCCTCCGAGGCACTCCTCGACGCCCTCGCCGAGGGCGACCCCGACGCGCTCGCGGCGGCCGTGTCCAACGACCTTCAGCCCGCCGCCCTGTCCCTCTTCCCCGAACTCGCGCACACGCTCGCCGCGGGGCGCGCGGCCGGAGCGCTCGCGACCCTCGTCTCGGGCTCGGGCCCGACCACCGCGTTCCTCGTCCGCGACCCCGCCTCCGCCGCGGAGGTCGCGGAGGCGCTGCGGAGGTCCGGAACCTGCCGGAGCGTCCGCACGGCGTCGGGGCCCGCGCCGGGGGCGACCGTGCTCGGCGACCGGCCGCGTCAGAGGGCGGACGCAGGCGGAGCGTGACCCCTGTATGCCGCCACGTGACGCGGTAAACACTCTTCGCGGGATCTCCACACGGAATTACTGCTCTCGCAGTACACGGGAGAAATCAGGTGCCTCTAGGGTCACTTGATGTTCAAAGCGCCGCGGGTGACGTACTGTCACGCGGCGCTTCCCCCGTGAACGACTGTGGAAGGCCACGTCCGTGTCCGAACCCCCCACCCCCTCCCACCGCAGGAAGAAGCCCCTCTCGCGCCGTGGCGTGATCGGGGCCGCCGGAGCCGTCGCCGCCGGGGCCGCCGTCACCCCGGCGGTCTTCGCCGCGACCGACTCGGACGACGCCGGATCCGGCTCCGGCGCCCCCTCGTCCGGCACGAGGACCGAGAGCTTCCCGGCCACCCGCACGGACGCGGCCACCGGCACCGGCCCGGCCACGGCCGCCTTCGCCGCGTCCTACGTGGGCGTCCGCTGGAGCGGCGCACGCGCCGGCGCGGGCATCCGTTTCACCGACGGCACGGCTTCCCCTGGCACCTGGCAGTCGCTGACCGGCGGCTGCGCGACTGTCGAGGACGGCGGTACGGCGCTGATCGCGGCCGGCGACGCCACGGCGTACGAGCTGAAGGCGCCGGCGGGCGCGAGCGGCGTGCGCGCCCTCGCGATCGACACGACCGACGGCCCCGCGCGCGGCTTCAAGGTCCCGTCCGAGCCCACGCGCGTGCGAGGCGTGCCGTATCTGCCGCGCCCGGCGTGGGGCGCCGACGAGTCGAAGCGCTACAAGGACGGCAAGGTCAACTCGCCCGAGCAGTACTACCCGTTGCAGTCGATCACGGTCCACCACACGGACACGCCGAACGACGACCCCGACCCCGCGGCGACCGTCCGGGGCATCTACGAGTACCACGCGGTCACCCTCGACTGGGGCGACATCGGCTACCACTTCCTCATCGACGAGGCGGGCACCGTCTACGAGGGCCGCTACTCCGGCGACGACGCCCTCCCCGCCTTCGACAAGGACGGCGACCTCGTCACCGCCTTCCACACCGCCGGCTACAACTCCGGCAACCTCGGCATCGCCTTCCTCGGCACCCTCACCGACCGGCCCCCGACGGACGCGGCCAAGAAGGCCCTGATCCGCCTGATCAAGGTGGTCGCCCGCTTCAAGGGCCTCGACCCCCAGGCCAAGATCACCTACGTCAACCCGGTCAACGGCGTCACGAAGGACGTGACGACGGTCTCCGGCCACCGTGACTGGCTGGACACCGAATGCCCCGGCCAGACGATGTACGACCTGCTCGACGAGGTCCGCGCGGCCACCCGCTGACCCGGGCGACGACCGTCCGCCGCCCCGGTGCCGACCGTCCGCCGACCCGGGTGACGACCGCCCGCCGACCCGGGCGGCCGCACGCTGACCTGCGGGGGATCGGTCACCGACCGGCGCACATTACGCTGGGAGGCTGACCGATCCCCCTGGGCAGGAGAGAAATGGCCGTCAACCTGGTCAATGTCGAGAACGTCAGCAAGGTGTACGGCACGCGTGCCCTGCTCGACGGAGTCTCCCTCGGCGTCTCCGAAGGGGACCGCATCGGCGTGGTGGGCCGCAACGGCGACGGCAAGACGACCCTGATCCGCATGCTCGCCAAGCTGGAGGACGCCGACACCGGGCGCGTCACCCACTCCGGGGGCCTGCGGCTCGGCGTGCTCACCCAGCACGACTCCCTCGACCCGGCGGCCACCGTCCGCCACGAGGTCATCCGGGACCTGGCCGACCACGAGTGGGCGGGCAACGCCAAGATCAGGGACGTCCTCACCGGCCTCTTCGGCGGCCTCGACCTCCCCGGCTTCCCCCAGGGGCTCGACACCGTCATCGGCCCCCTCTCCGGCGGCGAGCGGCGCCGTATCGCCCTCGCCAAGCTGCTCATCGAGGAACAGGACCTCATCGTCCTCGACGAGCCCACCAACCACCTCGACGTCGAAGGCATCGCCTGGCTCGCCCAGCACCTGCGCGAACGGCGCTCCGCGCTCGTGTGCGTGACGCACGACCGCTGGTTCCTCGACCAGGTCTGCACCCGCATGTGGGACGTGCAGCGCGGCACCGTCCACGAGTACGAGGGCGGCTACTCCGACTACGTCTTCGCGCGCGCGGAGCGTGAGCGGATCGCGGCCACGGAGGAGACCAAGCGGCAGAACCTCGTCCGCAAGGAGCTGGCCTGGCTGCGCCGGGGCGCCCCCGCGCGCACCTCCAAGCCGCGCTTCCGGGTCGAGGCCGCCAACGACCTCATCAAGGACGTGCCGCCGCCGCGCGACAGCAGCGAGCTGATGAAGTTCGCGTCCTCGCGGCTCGGCAAGACCGTCTTCGACCTCGAGGACGTCACCGTCCAGGCCGGCCCCAAGGTGCTCCTCAAGCACGTCACCTGGCAGCTCGGCCCCGGCGACCGCATCGGCCTCGTCGGCGTCAACGGCGCCGGCAAGACGTCCCTGTTGCGGGCCATGGCCGAGGCGGCCCGGACGCAGGGCGAGACCCAGCCGGCGGGCGGCCGCGTCGCCGTCGGCAAGACCGTCAAGCTCGCCTACCTCTCCCAGGAGGTCGTCGAACTCGACCCCGACTGGCGGGTGCTGGAAGCCGTCCAGCGCGTGCGGGAGCGCGTCGACCTCGGCAAGGGGCGCGAGATGACGGCCGGGCAGCTGTGCGAGACGTTCGGCTTCAGCAAGGAGAAGCAGTGGACTCCGGTCGGGGACCTGTCCGGCGGTGAGCGCCGCCGCCTGCAGCTCCTGCGGCTCCTGATGGACGAACCCAACGTCCTCTTCCTCGACGAGCCCACCAACGACCTCGACATCGAGACCCTCACCCAGCTCGAGGACCTCCTCGACGGCTGGCCCGGCTCGATGATCGTCATCTCCCACGACCGCTTCTTCGTCGAGCGCACGACCGACCGCGTCTTCGCCCTCCTCGGCGACGCCACCCTGCGGATGCTGCCGCGCGGCATCGACGAGTACCTGGAACGCCGCCACCGCATGGAGGAGGCCGTAGCGGCGGCCGCCGCGGCTCCGGCCGCCCCGAAGGCCGGACCGGAGAAGAGCGCCGCCGACCAGCGCGCCGCCAAGAAGGAACTCCAGAAGATCGAGCGCCAGTTGGACAAGATCTCCGAGAAGGAGACCAAACTCCACACCCAGATCGCCGACAACGCCACCGACTTCGAGAAGGTCGCCCGACTCGACGCCGAGCTGCGCGAGTTGGCCGGGGAGCGCGAGGAACTGGAACTGCGCTGGCTGGAGCTGGCGGAGGACGCGTAGGCAGAGCGCGTGCGGGCGGGGGTGCGTGCGGGCGGGGAAGTGCGCTGGTTGTGCGCGCCGTGAGCCGCGGCGCACCCCTCGCAGCCGGCGGCGCACGCACCCCCACCCCGCGTGCCAACCCGCCCCGCGCGCCCCAGCGGTAACGCGCATGCCTCAACCACGCGCCCCAGTGTCAGCGCGCACGCCCCAACCGCGCGCTCCCAGTGCCAGTGCGCACGCCCCAACCGCACGCCCCAGGGACAGCGCGCACGCCCCAACCACGCGCCTCACCCACCCAACCCCGCGTGCACGCCCCCAGCGCGCGCCCCAGTGCCAGCGTGCACGCCCCCACCGCGCGCCTCACTCGCAGGCTCGCGCAATCCACCCCGTGAGCCCCCCAGTTCAGCGCGCGCATCCCCACCGCGCGCCTCACCCCCGGCCACAGACACCCCCTGACCACCCCTGGCGCGAATCACTCCACCCACGCCCCCAACTCCCCGTACGCCCCGGCGCGAACGACTGCACCCGCGCCCTCGCCCAACACCCCCACCCCCCGCGCGCGATGACGGCGCGTGCGCTGCGTGAAGGGGGCGTGAAGGCGCATAACGACGGCATCACAGCGGTGTGCTCCCTTGGGAACAGCGGCCGATACGGGCCGGTGGGCTGTCGGTCCCGGGTGATAGAAAGAGCCGTCTGAGAACCGAATGAGAACGACTCTGGGTCCGTCACGAACCTCAGGGCGTGGCTAAAAATCAGTGAGCGAGGGGGACACGCTGATGACTCAGCCGCCCAACCAGCCGCCGCAGCAGGGCGGTTTCGGAGCACCACAGCAGCAGCCGCCGCAGGACCAGCCACCGCAGCCACCACACGCCCCGCAGCAGTCACAGGCCCCGCAGGCCCCGCAGGGCGGCGGTTTCGGCGCGCCGCAGATGCCGGCCCAGCCGCCGCAGGCCCCGCAGCCCGGCTACGGCCACCCGCAGCAACAGCCGCCGCAGCCCGGCCCGTACGCCCAGCCGGCCGGCCCTTACGGCGCCCCGGCCGCGCCGGGACCGTACGGCCCGCCGCAGCAGCCGGGCCCGTACGCCCAGCCGGGCGGCCCCTACGGGCAGCAGCCCGGTTACGGCTACCCGCCCCCGCCCGGAGCCCAGTTCCCGGGCGCCCCCGGCGCCCCGGCGCCCGGTTCGCGCAACCCCTTCAAGGGGAAGCCCGCCCTGGTCGTGGGGGCGGCGGTGGCGGCGCTGCTGGTGATCGGCGGGACGGTGTTCGCGGTCACGGGCGGCGGGGACGACGAGGACAGGAAGCCGGTCGCCCAGCAGAGCGACGACGACAAACCGGCGGCGAGCGACAGCCCCGTCAACCCCGGTGACGGCAGCGGCGACGGCGGTGAGGACCCGGAGGACTTCAACGCGGACCGCAAGGCCGGCGAGGCCAAGGTCCTCTGGTACAAGGAGGCGCCGGACGCGCCCGCCTCCGGCGCCGACGCCCCCGGCATGTGGATCACCGCCAAGACGGCGGTGAAGGCGGCCTACAAGGAGGTCGTCGCCTACAACGTCGGTGACGGCAGGCCCACCTGGGACACCATCGCGTTCCCGCAGAAGATCTGCGCGGTCACGCCGCAGAAGACCGCGGACGACAAGGTCGTCGTGGCGTACATGAGCGGCACCAGCGACCGCGCCGAGTGCAACCAGCTCCAGCAGATCGACCTCAACACCGGCGCCAAGGGCTGGAAGGGGACGGTCGACGAAGGCGAGCTGTTCGACAGCGCGCTCACCATCGAGCTGTCGCTCACGGGCAACACGCTGATGGTGGGCCGTTCACAGTCCGGCACGGCGTACGACGTCCGTACCGGCAAGAAGCTGTGGGACAAGAAGAAGTACGGCGAAGCCTGCTTCCCCACCGCCTTCGCGGGCGGCACCAAGCTGATCTCGGTGGCCTCCTGCGCCGCGACCGAGGCGAACGAGCACGACGAGGTGCAGGAGCTGGACCCGGCGACCGGCAAGGTGAAGTGGACCCAGAAGCTCGACAAGGGCTGGACGGTCTCGCGCGCCTACTCCGTCGACCCGCTGGTCATCTACAGCACCAACAAGGACAAGAACGCCTGGAACATCGCGGCGTTCAAGCCGGGCGGCGGTTTCCGTTCGCAGGTCGCCTTCGACGAGGACTTCGCGCCCGAGTGCGGCTGGGCCGTCCTGCAGCGCAACCTGACCGGCTGCGAGGGCACGGCCGCCGACGCCGGCACCCTGTACCTGCCGACGGAGGCGACCAGCGGCCCCAACGAGATCGTCGCGATCGACCTCGCCACCGGCAAGGAGAAGTGGCGCGTGAAGTCCCCGGCGGACGAGTCGATGCTGCCGGTGCGGATCGAGGGCGGCAACCTCGTCGCGTACGTCGAGCCGTCGTACGACGCGGCCGGCCGGGTCGTGTCGATCCCGGTCGCCGGCGCCGCGCACACCCCGAAGACGCTGCTGCAGCTGCCCGAGAGCACCGCCGACCTCGAGAACGGCTTCTACTCACGGGACGTGGCCTGGGTCGACGGCCGCTTCTACCTCTCCTCCACCCGGCTGACGGGCAACGACGACACGAAGGAGAAGCTGATGCTCGCCTACGGCAAGTGAGGCGGGCGAACCGGGCCGCGGCGGCGCGCACTTCCGCGTCCGCCCGGCCCTCCGTTCTCCCCGGCCCGTCGTCCCGGCCCCCGTGCGCCGTCTTCCCGAGCGTTCCTCCGAGGTACCCACACCATGACCCAGCCGCCGCCCCAGCCGCCGAACCAGCCCCCACGGGACACCCCTCCCCAGGACCAGCCCCCGCAGGACGCCCCACCGCGGGACGCCACACCCCAGGACGCCACCCCCCAGGACGCCCCGCCGCAGGGCGGTTTCGGCGCGCCCCAGCAGCCCCAGCCGTCGCAGACCCCCCAGGACGCCCCGCCGCAGGGCGGTTTCGGCGCCCCCCAGCCCCCGGCCCCGGCGTCCCAGCCCCCGGCCCCTCAGCCCCCGCGCCCGGCACCGCAGGCCCCGCCCGAGGGCCCGCAGCTCAGCAAGAAGGTCAGCGGCCCCATGCCCCATCAGGCGGCCGTCGCGGACCAGGTGTTGCGCAACTTCGAGGCGGCCAAGGCGGCCCAGGAGGCCCAGGCAGCCCGGACGGCCGAGGCCGCGCAGCCCGGCCGGCCCGGCGCCCAGCCCCCGCAGGCACCCGCCGCCCCGTCCCAGCCCCCACAGCCCCAGCCCGGCTACGGCTATCCGCAGGCGGCCCAGCCCGCCCAGCCGCCCCAGCCCCCCACCGGCCCGGGCTACGGCTACCCGAACCAGCCGGCACCGGGCCAACCCGCTCAACCCGGCCAACCCGCTCAACCCGGCCAGCCGGATCAGCCGGGCCAGTCGGGCCAGCCGAACCCCTACGCCCAGCAGCCCGCGTACGGCCAGCAGCCCGCGTACGGTCAGCAACCGGCGTACGGCCAGCAGCCGGGCTACGGCTACCCCGGCCAACCGGGTCAGCCGGGCTACCCGCAGCCGGGCTACGGCTACCCCGGTCACGTCACCATGCCGATGCACCCCCAGCCGGGTCAGCCGGGCGGCGGTGGCCGCAAGGTCAACGCCCAGGTCGCCATCATCGTCGCGGCGGTCGTCGCGATCGCGCTGATCATCGGCGGTGGTGTCTGGTACGCGCGTTCGGGTGACAGCGGCAAGAAGGACGACACCGCGAGCTCCGGTGGCACCAGCGGCGGAGGCGGCGACAACAAGGGCGGCACCGGAGGCACCTCCTCCGGCGGCAGCGAGAAGGTGCCCGCCGACCCCGCCTCCAAGCTCCTCTTCCAGATCCCGTCGCCCACGGTCGCCAAGGACGACAGCATCGTCGTGACCGGTTCCTGGCTGACCGGCAAGGCGTACGTGAAGTCGGGCGTCGCCGAGGTCGTCGGCTACGACCCGGACAAGGGCTCCAAGCTGTGGACGATCAAGCTGCCCGGCCCGGTGTGCACGGCCAGCAGGTACGCCACCGACGACGACAGGACGGCGATCGTCTTCCAGCCGAAGATGCCCGCGAAGGACTCCTCGGCCGGCTGCACCCAGGTCGCGGCGATCGATCTCGCCGCGGGCAAGCAGCTGTGGACGAAGACCGTCTCGTCCGGCGACTACCCGGTCACCTTCGACAACGTCACCGTCAGCGGGAACACGGTGGCCCTCGGCGCCACCGAGGGCGGCGCCGCCTTCGACATCGACACCGGAAAGCAGCTGTGGGCTCCGAAGCCCGACGACACCTGCTACGACGCCGGCTACGGCGGCGGCCCCAAGCTGGTCGCGGTGCGCAAGTGCGGTGACTTCGACGCGCGCGAGCTGCACATCCAGACCATCGACCCGGCCTCCGGGAAGGTGCTCTCCGAGTACAGGATGGCGACCGGTATCGAGTACGCGAGCGTCGTGTCGACGGAGCCGCTGGTGGTGGCCGCCGACGTCGGGGACAGCGCCCAGGACGGCAGCGGCATCTCCGACTTCTTCTCCATCGACAACAGGACCGGCAAGCTCAAGACCCGGATCTCCGCGCCGGGCGAACAGTTCGCGGCCCGCTGCGACGGCATCACCGAGATCGAGCAGTGCACGGGCCTGGCGGTCGGCGCCAACCGGCTGTACATCCCGACCGAGGAGGACGACGGCACCGGCGAGTACAGCCGGACCAACCAGATCATCGCCTTCGACCTGACCACCGGCAAGCAGACCGGCCAGCGTGCCGAGGCCGGCGACGGCTACGAGCTCACCCCGCTGCGCATGGACGGCAGCAACCTGATCGCGTACAAGCAGCCGCCGTACGACGAGGGCGGGCAGATCGTCAGCATCGACGGCGGCTCGTTCAAGCAGACGACGCTCCTGAAGAATCCGGACACGGAGGCGGCGCGGGACGCGGAGTCCAGCATGTCCCCGGAGTCGGCCGAGATCATCTACTCCCAGGGGCACCTGTACATGGCCGAGGTGTACGCGGACGAGCCCGCCTCGGGCGAGAAGGAGTACCTGGCGCTGGCGTTCGGCACGAGCGGCTGATAGCCGCGTGACGGCCGTCGACGGCCCCGCCCCTGCTCAGGGGCGGGGCCGTTCACTTACCGCTCATCACCCTCGAATGAGAGGAATTTCGGCGATCCGGGCACTTCTCACGAGTAGGGGCAGCGCAACGTCGAACAAGCGTGTAGCTTCCGGGGGCATGAAGGACGAGGTGCCGGGGGGCACCTTTTGTCTGTGCGCATGATCCGGGTGTCCGTGGTGGCATCCGGCTTTGTCTGTGGGTCCGTGTGGGCATCCATGGGGGGACTGGGGGGTTGCTCGATGGGAGTGCGGTTGATGGTGGTCGACGACCACCGACTGCTCGCCGAGGCGCTCGCCTCGGCGTTGAAACTGCGGGGGCACCGGGTGCTCGCCGCGGCGGCGCCCGCCGCGGGCGCGGCGGAGCTGGTGATCACCCGGGCACCGGAGGTATGCCTGCTGGGTACGGCGACCCCGGCCGAGCCGGGGATCTTCGACCCGGTGGTCCGGATCAAACGGGAGCGGCCGCAGGTCGCCGTCCTGGTCCTGGGTCCGGTCCCGAGCCCCCGCGGCATCGCGGCGGCGTTCGCGGCCGGCGCCTCGGGGTACGTACGGCACGACGAGCGCATCGAGGGCGTCGAGCGGGCGATCATGAAGGCGCGGGCGGGTGAGGCGGCGGTCGCCCCGCAACTCCTGCAGGGCGCCTTCAGCGAGTTGCTGAACCCCGCGGCCCAGCCCGACGACGAGGGCCAGCGCCTGCTGCAGATGCTGACGCCCCGCGAGGTCGAGGTCCTGGTCCGGGTCGCCGACGGCGAGGACACCCGTCTGATCGCGGCCGGCATGGGCATCGCCCCCTCCACGGCCCGCACCCACGTCCAGCGCGTCCTGATGAAACTGGGGGTGGGGTCGCGGCTGGAGGCCGCGGCGTTGGCGGCACGCACGGGGCTGCTGGACCGTGCGGGACCTCTCCCGCACCGACCGAGCCCACCGGATTCCTGACCCGCCTCACGGCTGCGCACCCGAAGGAGGCCGGAGTTCCGCAGTACTCCGCCCCGGTCACGCCGGCCGGATGCTCACGGCGTTCTCATCCGAACGCCGGCCTCGTCGCCGACCCCTCACGGGATGTGCTGATCACCACCGCCCGCGAGCGGTCCGCCCCCTCGGGCCGTGGGGCACAGGACGGCGAAGAGCGTGCGGGCCGGTCGGCCCGGTGTGCTGGACAGGCATCCGGAGCACGCCGCGGTGCTCGTACGGGTCCGGTGAACGTCCCGAGGACCCAGGGTGAGATCGTCCTGATCGGAGCCCGGACGAACCCGGTGAGGTGCAGGGGCCGGATGTACGAGACGTCGTGGCGCACCAGGCTCAGGGTGGAGCAGCCGGCCCGGCTGCGGCTGAGGTCGGGCTCAGTATTCGGACCCTCGTTGTTACCTGGATCACGTGATCCTTTGAAGGATGTGTGCTGTTCTCCTGAACCTCTAGGATCCCCTGCGGCAGACCGTTCCGACTCAATCGCTGGGGGATTTCGTGAAGTTGACAGTCCGTCGTGGACTCACCGTGGGGGCCGCCGCCGCGGCGACCCTCGCCCTCGCCGCTTCACCCGCGTTCGCGGGCGACGTGTACGCCCGGGCCACCGGCTCCCAAGGCTGGGGCGAGTTCTACTACAACAGCAGGACCAGCGCGTACAGCATCACCCTGGCTGTGCAGGACACTGCGGCTGACGGGCACCACGTCCGGGTCCGTGCGCAGGCCGAGGACCCGCTCCGCAACATAAGCACCTACCCGTGGCGTTCCGTCACCGGCGGCTACGGCGTCAAGGGCAGTTGGGCGACCTCGCTGACCGACTCGAGGGGCATCTGGGCCATGCGCATCCAGGTGTGCACGTTCGAGGGCGACACCCCGCTCTCCTGCGACACCTCGCCCTGGGACGGCAACCCCTACTACGGCTGATCCGGTGAGCGGGCGGGGCGGATGCCGCCCCGCCCGCCGGCACACAGGCGAGCCTCGCCGATCGAGGCGCCGGCGCCTGCGAAGCCGTCCTGTTCCCGTTCCGTGGGGATGACGCGCACGTCGACGCTTCCCTGCTCGATCTGGTCCAGGACACGGGGAGTGTTGAGTACGGAACGTCCCGCGGCCGGCCACCCGCGACCCGGAGCGCTCCCGTCTCCCGCCGCACCCTCAGACTGATCCTCACCCTCCACGGCCTGGTCCGTCTCGCCGACACCGCCGACCTCGTCGTCACCCGCGGCGACCCCACGCTGCTCGCCCGCCTCGCCGCGGCGTACGGCCGCACCTTCGACCCGGGCGTCCTTCTCGCGTACACGCTGCCGCATGTTGGCCTTCCCTGGTACATGCGCGCGCCGGGCCCACCCCCGCAGGGCACCCTCTCCGCCCTCGCCCGGGCCGCGGCGTGCGCTGGGCCGCCGACCGCCGGAGCGGCGCCTGCACCCACTGAGGCCGGGCGGTGCCCAACCCGCGAGGGGAGCCGGACGGGGGTCATTCCGGCTGCTTCTCCTCCACGGCCTCCGGCGGCAGCGGCGGCGTCGGATGGGCCGCCGGCCGCAGCTTCAGCCAGACCAGGAAGAAGATCCCGAGCAGCAGCATGCCCAGGCCCGTCCACAGGTTGATGTTGATCCCCTGGGCCTTGTCGATGGCCGCGTCGCCGTCGGTCAGGCCGGTGATCGTGACGATGACGCCGTAGACGACGAACAGGCCGCCGATGATGCGGCGCAGGTCGAAGATGCGGGCCGCGGTCGCGGAGCGCTCCTCGAGTTCGGTGACTTCCCGCTGGACGTCGGCCTCGGAGAATCCCGCGTGCCGCAGCCGCTCGGCCGCCGCCGCGCGCTCGTCGGGTTCGAAATGCTCGGACATGGTCTTTCCATCCTCCCGCGATCGGCGTCGGCGGGCTCAGAACGAGAACGGGATGTAGCAGGCGGCGGCGAGGATCACCGCGCCCCAGCCCAGCAGGGCGGGCCTGCGGTACCAGGCCTCGTCGCCCGGCGCGGGCGGCTCGGCCATTCCGGGAGAGCGGGTGCCGTAGACGAGGCCCTGGAGCTCCTCGTCCGGCTTGGGGGAGGTGAACAGGGACACCGCGACCATCACCACCGCGCCCGCCACGAAGCCCGCGATCGCGGAGACGAAGTTGGCGCCCTGGTCGGTGGGGATGCCGATGACGTCCTGCTTGTAGAGGACGAAGTAGTTGACCATCGCGGCCGTCGTGCCGGCCAGCAGACCCCAGAAGCCCGACTTCATCGACGCCCGCCGCCAGAACATGCCGACGATGAAGACGACGAACATCGGGACGTTGAAGAAGGAGAACAGCGTCTGCAGGTAGGCCATGATGTTCGAGAACGACGACGCCAGGAACGCCGTGCCGACCGACGCCAGCACACCGATCGCGGTGATCAGCCGGCCGAAGCGGACGTAGTACGCGTCCTCCCGCCCGACCACCACGTACTTCGCCCAGATGTCGTTGGTGAACACCGTGTTGAAGGACGACACGTTCGCCGCCATGCCCGCCATGAACGCCGCCAGCAGACCCGTCACCGCGATGCCCAGCACACCGTTGGGCAGCAGTTGTTCCATCAGGTACGGGATCGCGTCGTTGTACTGCAGGTCGGAGTCGGCGGTGCCGATCCTCGGGACGAGGACCGCGGCCACCAGCCCCGGGATCATCACGAGGAAGACGATGAAGATCTTCGGGAACGCGGCGATCAGCGGCGTGCGCCGGGCCGCCGAGAGGTTCCGCGCGGACAGGGCGCGCTGGACCTCCGCGAAGTTCGTCGTCCAGTAGCCGAACGACAGCACGAAGCCGAGTCCCAGCACGATCGTCAGCCAGTTCGCGCCCAGCGGATTGGCCTCGCCGATGCCGGTGCCGCCCCACGCCGTCACGAAGTCCGGGCCGTGGGCCTTCGTCAGCGAGTCCGACAGACCGTCCCAGCCGCCGACCCGCTTCAGGCCCAGCACGGACAGCGGGATCAGCGCGGCCAGGATCACGAAGAACTGGAGGACCTCGTTGTAGATCGCGGAGGACAGGCCGCCCAGCGTGATGTACGCCAGGACGAAGAAGCCCGCGACGACGATCGCCACCCACTGCGGCCAGCCCAGCAGCGCCTCGACGACGATGGCGAGCGCGTACAGGTTCACGCCGGAGATCAGGATGGCGGCGAAGGCGAACAGCAGGGAACTGAGCAGATGCGCTCCCCGGTCGAAGCGCAGCAGCAGGAACTCCGGGACCGAGCGGACCTTGGAGCCGTAGTAGAACGGCATCATCACCAGGCCCAGGAACACCATGGCCGGGATGGCGCCGATCCAGTACCAGTGGACGGTGTACGCGCCGTACTGCGCGCTGTTGGCGGCCATGCCGAGGATCTCCGTCGCCGCGAGGTTGGCGGAGACGAAGGCGAGGCCGGTGATCCAGGCGGGCAGGGAGCGGCCGGAGAGGAAGAAGTCGAGGCTGGTCTTCACCGACCGGCGGGCGGCGAAGCCGATGCCCAGGACGACGACGAAGTAGATCCCGAGGATCGTGTAGTCGAGCCAGTTGGTGGGGAGCCGTAGCTCCGCCGCCAGGGGCCCTGCCGCGTGATACGTGGGGGTTCGCATGCGCTGCTCACTTCGCTTGGGGTGCTCTGTTTGGTTGTGGTGGTGACTCCCGTGGGGAGTTATGGTTTTATGTGTTCGGTTCTGTTTGAAGCTTTGTTGATATTGCTCGGTGCAGGGATGGAGAGTCGCGGTGAAGAAGACCTCGACCCGCTTGGCCGACGGTCGTGAGCTGATCTACTACGACCTGCGGGACGACTCGGTGCGCGACGCGGTGGACCGCCGTCCGCTGGAGCGCACCGTCACCACTTCGGAGGTACGCCGGGATCCGCTCCTCGGCGACTCCATCGCCGTCGCCTCGCACCGGCAGGGGCGCACCTACCATCCCCCGGCCGACGAGTGCCCCCTGTGCCCGTCCCAGGGCGACCGGCTGAGCGAGATCCCGGACTCGTCGTACGACGCCGTCGTCTTCGAGAACCGTTTCCCCTCCCTCGCCGGCGACTCCGGCCGCTGCGAGGTGGTCTGCTTCACCTCCGATCACAACGCCTCCTTCGCCGACCTCACCGAGGAGCAGGCGCGCCTGGTGCTCGACGCGTGGACGGACCGGACGTCCGAGCTGTCGCATCTGCCCTCCGTGGAACAGGTGTTCTGCTTCGAGAACCGCGGTGCCGAGATCGGTGTGACCCTGGGTCACCCGCACGGGCAGATCTACGCGTACCCGTTCACCACTCCGCGCACCGCCCTGATGCTGCGTTCACTCGCGACTCACAAGGACGCCACCGGAGGCGAGAACCTCTTCGACGCCGTCCTGGAGCGTGAACTCGCCGACGAGCGGGTCGTCCTGGAGGGTGAACACTGGGTCGCCTTCGTGCCGTACGCGGCGCACTGGCCGTACGAGGTGCACCTGTACCCCAAGCGCCGCGTCCCGGACCTGCTCGGCCTCGACGAGGCGGCGCGCACAGAGTTCCCCAAGGTCTACCTGGAACTCTTGAGGCGCTTCGACCGGATCTTCGGGGAGGGTGAGCCGCCGACGCCGTACATCGCGGCCTGGCACCAGGCGCCGTTCGGCCAGTTGGAGGAGTTCGAGGGCGTCAACCGCGACGACTTCGCGCTGCACCTCGAGCTTTTCACCATCCGCCGTACGTCCGGCAAGCTGAAGTTCCTCGCGGGTTCCGAGTCCGGCATGAGCGTGTTCATCAACGACGTGCCGCCGGAGCGCGCGGCCGAGCGACTGCGAGAGGTAGCGAGTTCATGAGCGGCAAGTATCTGGTCACGGGCGGCGCGGGGTACGTCGGCAGCGTGGTCGCCCAGCACCTGCTGGAGGCGGGACACGAGGTCGTCGTCCTCGACAACCTCTCCACCGGATTCCGCGAGGGCGTCCCCGCGGGCGCCTCCTTCGTCGAGGGCGACATCCGCGACGCCGCCAAGTGGCTCGACCCCTCCTTCGACGCCGTCCTCCACTTCGCCGCGTTCTCCCAGGTCGGCGAGTCGGTGGTGAAGCCGGAGAAGTACTGGGACAACAACGTCGGCGGCACCATGGCCCTGCTCGGCGCCATGCGCGAGGCGGGCGTGCGCAAGCTGGTCTTCTCGTCGACGGCCGCCACCTACGGCGAGCCCGTCAACACCCCGATCACCGAGACCGACCCCACCGCGCCGACCTCCCCCTACGGCGCGTCCAAGCTCGCCGTCGACCACATGATCACCGGCGAGGCCACCGCCCACGGACTCGGCGCGGTCTCCCTGCGCTACTTCAACGTGGCCGGCGCCTACGGCGCGTACGGCGAGCGCCACGACCCCGAGTCGCACCTCATCCCGCTCGTCCTGCAGGTCGCGCAGGGCAGGCGGGACGCCATCTCCGTCTTCGGCGACGACTACCCGACGCCGGACGGCACCTGCATCCGTGACTACATCCACGTCGCGGACCTGGCCGAGGCCCACCTGCTCGCCGTCGAGGCCGCGAAGCCCGGCGAGCACCTCATCTGCAACCTCGGCAACGGCAACGGCTTCTCCGTCCGCGAGGTCATCGAGACCGTCCGCAAGGTCACCGGCCACCCGATCCCCGAGGTCATGGCCCCCCGCCGCGGCGGCGACCCGGCGGTCCTGGTCGCCTCGGCGGCCACCGCCCGGGAACGCCTGGGCTGGAACCCGTCCCGCGCGGACCTCGCGGGTATCGTCGCGGACGCGTGGGAGTTCGCGCGGAGCGTCGCAAGCAGCGCAAGGGAGCAGTAAGTGGCGGCACAGCAGCAGGTCAGGGACGGCTTCGTCGAGCTGTACGGGGCCGAGCCCGAGGGCGTCTGGTCGGCGCCCGGCCGTGTCAACCTCATCGGTGAGCACACCGACTACAACGACGGCTTCGTGATGCCCTTCGCGCTGCCGCACACCGCCACCGCGGCGGTCAGCCGCCGCGAGGACGGCCGTCTTCGCCTGCACTCGGCGGACGTCGACGGCGGCGTCGTCGAGCTGCGACTGGACGACCTCACCCCCGAGACCGACCGGAACTGGACGGCGTACCCGGCCGGCGTGGTCTGGGCGCTGCGCGAGGCCGGCCACCCGGTCACCGGCGCCGACATCCACCTCACCTCGACGGTCCCGTCGGGCGGGGGCCTGTCCTCCTCGGCGGCCCTGGAGGTCGTCGTGGCGCTCGCCCTCAACGACCTGTACGACCTCGGCCTGCAGCGCTGGCAGCTCGCCCGCCTGTGCCAGCGCGCCGAGAACGTCTACGTCGGCGCCCCCACCGGGATCATGGACCAGACCGCGTCCGCCTGCTGCGAGGCCGGCCACGCCCTGTTCCTCGACACCCGCGACCTCTCCCAGAAGCAGATCCCCTTCGACCTCGCGGCCGAGGGTATGCGCCTGCTCGTCGTCGACACGCAGGTCAAGCACGCCCACAGCGACGGTGAGTACGGCAAGCGCCGTGCCGGCTGCGAGAAGGGCGCGGCGCTGCTGGGCGTCGACGCCCTGCGGGACGTCCCGTACGCCGAGCTGGACGCGGCGCTCGCCCGGCTCGGCGACGAGGAGGAGGTCCGCCGTCTGGTCCGGCACGTGGTGACGGAGGACGAGCGCGTGGAACGCGTGGTCGCGCTGCTGGAGTCGGGCGACACCCGCGCCATCGGCCCGGTCCTCACCGAGGGCCACGCCTCCCTGCGCGACGACTTCCGCGTCTCCTGCCCCGAGCTGGACCTGGTCGTCGACACCGCGAACGCCGCCGGCGCCCTCGGCGCCCGGATGACCGGCGGCGGCTTCGGCGGCTCGGCGATCGTCCTCGCGGAGGCCGCCGACGTCGACACCGTCACCAAGGCCGTCGAAGAGGCCTTCGCCGCGGCCGGCTTCACCGCCCCGCGCGTGTTCGAGGCGGTGCCCTCGGCGGGAGCCCGGCGCATGAGCTGAGCTCCTCCGTGACCTCGTCAGCCCCGTACACCCGTGCGGGGCTGACGGTCTTTCCGGGAGCGGGAGCGGGAGTGGGGACGGGAGCGGGGACGGGGGCGGCTGACGCCCGTCCCCGTCGGCGGCGGCCGCTCGGCGTTCCCGCCCGCGCTGCTCGCCCGGTCGGCCGGGGCGGACGCGAACCGGGCGGACGGCACG
This sequence comes from Streptomyces aurantiaciflavus, assembly GCF_049808595.1. NCBI lineage: Bacteria > Bacillati > Actinomycetota > Actinomycetes > Kitasatosporales > Streptomycetaceae > Streptomyces > Streptomyces aurantiaciflavus. The sequence continues at coordinate 227,476 of NZ_JBNCAQ010000005.1, forward strand.
GTGCCGGCGAGCGCCGCCGTGCTCCGGCCTCCCCGGCTCACCCCAGCCGCTTGGTCAGCGTGAACTCCGTGACCCCCGGCGGATAGTCCTCGATCACGCACACCACCTCGTACCCCCGCTTCCGGTAGAAGTCCGGCGCCTGGAAGTCCCAGGTCTCCAACCGCACCCGGCGGCAGCCCCGTTCCTGCCGGGCGACGCGTTCCGCCTCCGTGAGCAGGCGGCTGCCGAGGCCGGTGCCGCGGTGGCGTGCGTCGACCCAGAGGTAGGTGATGTGCAGCCAGGTGGTCCAGGTGTGGCCGACGAGGCCGCCGGCCAGGTCGCCGGCGCCGTCCGACGCCCAGACGTGCAGCGGGGTCTCGCGTTCGGCGGGCGTTCCGCGCAGGGCCCGCAGGACGGGGGAGGCCGCCGTGTTGGTGTCGCGCAGCCGCGAGCGGAGAAGATCGCGGCGCGTTCTGTCGACTTCTGTCTCAAGACGAAACATGCGGCACACCATAAACGTGCCGGACGGCCAGTTCTGCAAATTGCCTTCCGCTCCCCGCCCACAGCCCTACCCTGTGAACAGCACCGGTGGGGGCCGGTGCTGATCAGGGGGCGAGACAGTCGGGTACGGCGCCCGTGGTGGGGGTAGCGATTTCTGCACGGCGGCGGCCGTGCGGTCGGACACCCCCTCCGGGCGTCGTACCCGCGCCGGTCGTCGTTCTCCGGACCTGGGGTATCCCCTGCTCCGCGAAGGAGCCTGGGGAAGGGGGTTTCGTGGTTCGCATCCGAGTTCTGGTCGTCGACGACCACCGTATCTTCGCCGAGTCGCTCGCCGCCGCCCTGGCGGCCGAGCCCGACGTCGACGTCTCCGCCGCCGGCAGCGGCCCGGCGGCCCTGCGCAGCCTGGAGCGCGCGGCCGCCGAGGGACGCCGGTACGACGTGCTGCTCGTCGACGCCGATCTGGGCGGCCGCCTGCCGGGCGTACGGCCCGCGGTGCCCGTGCAGGAGGTCGGCGAGGACGGGCTCGTCGACGGGATCTCCCTCGTCGCCGGGGTCCGTACCGCGCAGCCGCACGTCCGGGTCGTGGTGCTCGCCGAGAAGGACGACCCGCGCCGCGCGGCCCTCGCCCTGCAGGCCGGGGCGACCGGCTGGGTGGCGAAGGACTGCTCGCTGTCGCGGCTGCTCACCGTCATCCGCGGGGTGCTGCGCGAGGAGACGCATCTGCCGCCCGCCCTGCTCACCGGCGTGCTGCGGGAGCTGACGGCCGCGCGCAAGCACCGCACCGAGAGCGAGCGGCTCGTGGAGTCCCTCACGCCGCGCGAGCGGGAGGTGCTGCGCTGCATGGTCGCCGGGCTGGGGCGCAAAGCCGTCGCCGAGCGCCTGTTCCTCTCCCCGCACACCGTCCGCACCCACATGCAGAACGTGCTGGGCAAGCTGGGCGTGCACTCCACCCTCGCCGCGGTCGCCCTCGCGCGCCGCGCGGGCGTCGGGCCCGTCGACCTAGCCGGGGATGTTGTCGAACGGGGCGGTCAGCTGGCGTAGCAGCCCGGCCAGTTCACCTCGCTGGGCGTGGGACAACTCGGCCAGGATCGCCCGCTCCTGGTCGAGCAGTCCGGCCAGCGCCTGGTCGGCGCGGTCCTTGCCGTCGTCCGTGAGCCGCACCAGCACACCGCGCCGGTCGCTCGGATCCGGCAGCCGCTCCACCAGACCCTTCTTCGCGAGCCGGTCGATCCGGTTCGTCATCGTGCCCGACGTGACCAGCGTCTGCGTCAGCAACTGCCCCGGCGACAGCTGGTACGGCGCCCCCGCGCGCCGGAGCGCGGTCAGCACGTCGAACTCCCAGGGCTCCAGCTGGTGCTCGGAGAACGCCAGCCGGCGTGCCCGGTCCAGGTGCCGGGCCAGTCTGCTCACCCGGCTGAGCACTTCCAGCGGCTCCACGTCGAGGTCCGGGCGCTCCCGGCGCCACGCTGCGACCAGCCGATCGACCTCGTCCTCCATGACGATCAGTGTAGTGGTTGTGTCGACATGAAGTCTCTTGATGTCGAGTCTCTTGACGTCAAGGTAAATCGGCTGGGAGGCTGGAACCACCGGAACCGTCACGCCGAGGAGGCCCACCCATGCCCGCGCCCACCTGGGACCCCGCCCAGTACCTGCGCCACGCAGGCCACCGCGCCCGCCCCTTCACCGACCTCCTCGCCCGCATCCCCGACCTGCCCGCAGAACCGTCCACCGGCTCACCCCGCATCGCCGACCTCGGCTGCGGCCCCGGCAACGTCACCACCCTCCTCGCCGACCGCTGGCCCACCGCCCGCATCACCGGCTACGACAACTCCGAACAGATGCTCACCGAGGCACAGGCGCACGCCGGCGCACACCTCGACTTCGCGTACGCCGACCTCACCACCTGGACGCCCGCGGAGACGTACGACCTGATCGTGTCGAACGCCGCTCTGCACTGGGTCCCCGGCCACCTGGACGCCTTCCCCGCCTGGCTCGACGGCCTCGCCCCCGGCGGCACCTTCGCCTTCCAGGTCCCCCACAACATCCACGCGCCCCTGCACGCCCTCCTGCGCGACCTCGGCAACACGCCCCGCTGGAAGGACCGCCTCGCCGCCGTCCTGCGCCACGAGGACTCCGTCCACGCCCCCGGCGTCTACCTCGACCACCTCGCCCGCCTCGGCTGCGAGACGGACGTCTGGACGACGACCTACCACCACGTCCTGACGGGCGAGGACCCCGTCCTCGACTGGGCCAAGGGCACCGCCCTGCGCCCCGCCCTCACCGCACTCGCCGACGACCCCGACGCCCGGGACGCCTTCGTCACCGAATACCGCGACCTCCTGCGCGAGGCCTACCCCAGCCACGCCTACGGCACGGTCCTGCCGTTCCGCCGCCTGTTCGTGGTGGCCCGGAAGGGGGCCTGACCGTGCTCACCGCCCTCGACCACGTCCAACTCGCCGCCCCACCCGGCTCCGAGGATCTCCTGCGCCCCTTCTACATCGGCGCCCTCGGCATGAAGGAGATCCCCAAGCCACCTGTCCTCGCCGCGCGGGGAGGCTGCTGGTTCCGGACGGGGAACGTACACCTCCACCTCGGTGCCGAGGACGACTTCCACCCCTCGAAGAAGGCCCACCCGGGACTCCGCGTCACCGCCATCGAGGCGTACGCCGCCCGGCTGGAGGCCCACGGCGTGGCGGTCACCTGGGACGCCGACCTGCCCGGCCACAAGCGCTTCTACGCCCACGACCCCGTCGGCAACCGGCTGGAGTTCCTGGAACCCGGCGTTTGAGCCGCGCCGAAGAGGGTCACCCGGAGTGACAACGAAGTCGAGCCGGGTTGAGGTGACCGACGGTGGCGCGAGAGCAGAAGGCCAAGGCGAAGAAGGAACAGGCCAAGGGCAAGGCCAAGGAGGTCGTCGGGCGCACCGCGGACGACGAGAGGATGGAGGCCGAGGGCCGCGCCGGGCAGTCGAAGGGCGATGCGCGCCAGGCCAAGGAGAAGATGAAGGACATCTTCAAGCACTGAGCCACACACACAGATCTTCAAGCGCTGATCGTCGAGCGCTGATCGGCGAGTTCTGATCGTCGAGTGCTGATCTTCGAGCACCGACGAGAACGCGAAGAGGCCCCCGCCCGTCGGGCGGGGGCCTCTTCGCGCCGCTCAGCTCCTGCGGTGGCCGATCAGCCGCGGCTTCTGCTCCAGGCCGTCCAGACCGTGCCACGCCAGGTTCACCAGATGCGCGGCCACCTCCGCCTTCTTCGGGCGCCGCACGTCCAGCCACCACTGCCCCGTCAGCGCCACCATCCCGACCAGCGCCTGCGCGTACAGGGGAGCCAGCTTCGGATCGAAGCCCCGGCTCTTGAACTCGCGGCCCAGGATGTCCTCCACCTGCGTGGCGATGTCGGAGATCAGAGAGGCGAAGGAACCCGTCGACTGGGGGATCGGCGAGTCACGGACCAGGATGCGGAAACCGTCCGTGTACTCCTCGATGTAGTCCAGGAGCGCGAAAGCCGCCTGTTCGCACAGTTCCCGGGGGTGGCCGGCCGTGAGAGAGCTGGTCACCATGTCGAGCAGACGGCGCATCTCGCGGTCCACCACCACCGCGTACAACCCCTCCTTGCCGCCGAAGTGCTCGTACACCACCGGCTTGGACACCCCGGCCTTCGCCGCGATCTCCTCCACCGACGTGCCCTCGAACCCCTTCGCCGCGAAGAGGGTGCGACCGATCTCCAGCAGCTGCTGGCGGCGCTCGGCACCGGTCATCCGGGTGCGACGCGCTCGCCGCGGCTTCTCATTGCTCGGGGTACTGCTGGAGTCGGTCGCCACGGCGTCCATCATGCCGCGTCAGCGGTCACCTTCCGGCGCCGGGAGCCGCCCCCACCGGCGTTCCGACGCGAATCGATACGTGAGCGTGACGGCCAGCGCACGTCGTACGCCCAGCCGAGCTTCTCGAACCAGCGGATGAGGCGCGCGGAGGAGTCCAGCTGCCCGCGCTCCACACCGTGCCGCGCCGACGTCGGGTCCGCGTGGTGCAGGTTGTGCCAGGACTCCCCGCAGGACAGCACCGCCAGCCACCACACGTTCCCGGAACGGTCACGCGACTTGAACGGCCGCTTGCCCACCGCGTGACAGATCGAGTTGATCGACCACGTCACGTGGTGCAGCAGGGCGACCCGCACCAGCGAACCCCAGAAGAACCCGGTGAACGCCCCCCACCACGACATCGTCACCAGCCCGCCGATCAGCGCCGGCAGCGCCAGCGACACCACCGTCCACAGCACGAACTGCCGGGAGATCGCCCGAATCGCCCGGTCCTTGATCAGATCCGGCGCGTACTTGTCCTGCGGCGTCTGCTCCTCGTCGAACATCCAGCCGATGTGAGCCCACCACAGGCCCTTCATCAAAGCCGGGACCGTCTCCCCGAACCGCCACGGCGAATGCGGGTCGCCCTCCGCGTCGGAGAACTTGTGATGCTTGCGGTGATCGGCCACCCACCGCACCAGCGGCCCCTCCACCGCCAGCGACCCCATGATCGCCAAAGCGATCCGCAGCGGCCGCCTGGCCTTGAACGAGCCGTGCGTGAAGTAACGGTGGAAGCCGATCGTGATGCCGTGGCACCCGAGGAAGTAGAAGAAGACCAGCAACCCCAGATCCAGCCAGCTCACCCCCCAGCCCCACGCCAGCGGCACCGCCGCGAGCAGCGCCAGGAACGGCACGGTGATGAAGAGCAGCAGCGTGATCTGCTCGATCGAACGCTTCTGTTCGCCACCCAGCGTGGCGGAGAGCGTGGGAGAGTCGTCGGGCGCCTTCGAAGGGTCTTCGATCACGTCGGAGCTTGTGGTCATGCGCGTCCCCTGGGGGGTCGTGGATTCGAGACAGAAGCCGGGCCGGCAACCGCGGAGAGTTCCCTACGGTTCCGTAACCTACGGCATCGTAAGTATGGCAGTGCGCCGCCCGGCGGCACGAGCCCGAGAACCAGCGCGTCCACACGGACACCTATCCTTGGAGACGGTCGGACAGCGCGGTCCGCTCTGATTCATTCCCGGATGTTCTGGCCCGTATGCGGCGCCCGCCGCGGGGCCCGACCAGACGGGTTCCCCTCCCGGACGAGCTTCAACACTGCAAGGAGCCGCACCTGTGAGCAGTGCCGACGACCAGATCACGACCAGCACCGAGCTGCGCGCCGACATCCGCCGACTGGGCGACCTCCTCGGCGAGACCCTCGTCCGGCAGGAGGGCCCCGACCTCCTCGACCTGGTCGAGAAGGTCCGCCGCCTCACCCGCGAGGACGGCGAGGCCGCCGCCGAACTGCTGCGCGGCATCGAACTGCAGACCGCGGCCAAGCTGGTCCGCGCCTTCTCCACCTACTTCCACCTGGCCAACGTCACCGAACAGGTCCACCGCGGCCGCGAACTGCGCGCCCGCCGCGCCGCCGAGGGCGGCCTCCTCGCCCGCACCGCCGACCGCCTCAAGGACGCCGACCCCGACCACGTCCGCGAGACCGTCCGCAACCTCAACGTGCGCCCCGTGTTCACGGCACACCCCACCGAAGCCGCGCGCCGGTCGGTACTCAACAAGCTCCGGCGCATCGCCGCGCTCCTGGACACCCCCGTCATCGCCTCCGACCGCCGCCGCTACGACACCCGGCTCGCCGAGAACATCGACCTCGTCTGGCAGACCGACGAACTGCGCGTCGTCCGCCCCGAACCCGCCGACGAGGCCCGCAACGCCATCTACTACCTCGACGAACTCCACGCGAACGCCGTCGGCGACGTCCTGGAGGACCTCACCGCCGAACTCGAACGCGTCGGCGTCACCCTCCCCGACGACACCCGCCCGCTCACCTTCGGCACCTGGATCGGCGGCGACCGCGACGGCAACCCCAACGTCACCCCCCAGGTCACCTGGGACGTCCTCATCCTCCAGCACGAACACGGCATCAACGACGCCCTGGAGATGATCGACGAACTGCGCGGCTTCCTCTCCAACTCCATCCGCTACGCCGGAGCCACCGAGGAACTCCTGGAGTCCCTGAAGGCCGACCTCGAACGCCTCCCCGAGATCAGCCCCCGCTACAAGCGCCTCAACGCCGAGGAGCCCTACCGCCTCAAGGCCACCTGCATCCGGCAGAAGCTGGAGAACACCAAGCAGCGCCTCGCCAAGGGCATCCCCCACGAACCCGGCCGCGACTACCTCGGCACCAGCGAACTCCTGCGCGACCTCACCCTCATCCAGACCTCCCTGCGCGAGCACCGCGGCGGCCTCTTCGCCGACGGCCGCATGAACCGCACCATCCGCACCCTCGCCGCCTTCGGCCTCCAGCTCGCCACCATGGACGTCCGCGAACACGCCGACGCCCACCACCACGCCCTCGGCCAGCTCTTCGACCGCCTCGGCGAGGAATCCTGGCGCTACACCGACATGCCCCGCGAGTACCGCACCAAGCTCCTCGCCAAGGAACTGCGCTCCAGAAGGCCCCTCGCCCCCACCCCGGCCCCCGTCGACGCGGCCGGCGCCAAGACCCTCGGCGTCTTCCAGACCGTCAAGCGCGCCCTGGAAGTCTTCGGGCCCGAGGTCATCGAGTCGTACATCATCTCCATGTGCCAGGGCGCCGACGACGTCTTCGCCGCCGCCGTCCTCGCCCGCGAAGCCGGCCTCCTCGACCTCCACGCCGGCTGGGCCAAGATCGGCATCGTCCCGCTGCTCGAGACGACCGACGAACTCAAGGCCGCCGACACCATCCTCGAGGACATGCTCTCCGACCCCTCCTACCGCAGGCTCGTCGCCCTGCGCGGAGACGTCCAGGAGGTCATGCTCGGCTACTCCGACTCCTCCAAGTTCGGCGGCATCACCACCAGCCAGTGGGAGATCCACCGCGCCCAGCGCCGCCTGCGCGACGTCGCCCACCGCTACGGCGTCCGCCTGCGCCTCTTCCACGGCCGCGGCGGCACCGTCGGCCGCGGCGGCGGCCCCTCCCACGACGCCATCCTCGCCCAGCCCTGGGGCACCCTCGAAGGCGAGATCAAGGTCACCGAACAGGGCGAGGTCATCTCCGACAAGTACCTCATCCCCTCCCTCGCCCGCGAGAACCTGGAACTGACGGTCGCCGCCACCCTCCAGGCCTCCGCCCTGCACACCGCCCCCCGCCAGTCCGACGAGGCCCTCGCCCGCTGGGACGCCGCCATGGACGTCGTCTCCGACGCCGCCCACGCCGCCTACCGCAGGCTCGTCGAGGACCCCGACCTGCCGACGTACTTCCTCGCGTCGACGCCGGTGGACCAGCTCGCCGACCTGCACCTGGGCTCCCGGCCCTCCCGCCGCCCCGGCTCCGGCGTCTCGCTCGACGGCCTGCGCGCCATCCCCTGGGTCTTCGGCTGGACCCAGTCCCGGCAGATCGTCCCCGGCTGGTTCGGCGTCGGCTCCGGCCTCAAGGCCCTGCGCGAGGCGGGCCTCGACACCGTCCTCGACGAGATGCACCAGCAGTGGCACTTCTTCCGCAACTTCATCTCCAACGTCGAGATGACCCTCGCCAAGACCGACCTGCGGATCGCCCGCCACTACGTCGACACCCTCGTCCCCGACGAGCTCCGCCACGTCTTCGACACCATCCAGGCCGAACACGAACTCACCGTCGCCGAGGTCCTGAAGATCACCGGCGAGACCGAACTCCTCGACGCCCAGCCGGTGCTGAAGCAGACCTTCGCCATCCGCGACGCCTACCTCGACCCCATCTCCTACCTCCAGGTCACCCTCCTCAAGCGCCAACGCGACGCCGCGGCCGCCGGCGAGGAACCCGACCCCCTCCTCTCCCGCGCCCTGCTCCTCACCGTCAACGGCGTGGCAGCCGGCCTGCGCAACACCGGCTGACCGCCGCCGCCCGCACACGACGGTGCCCCCGAGCCATCACCGGCTCGGGGGCACCGTCGTCCGCACATCAGCCCTGACGCGCGCCCCTACGACGGCGCAACACCAGGAAACCGCCCGCGGCGACCAGCGCCGCCGCCACCGCGGACAGGGCACCCACCGGGGCGCCGTTGCCGGTCTCGGCGAGGTCACCGCCGCCGCCCTGACCGCTGGGCGCGGGGGTCGCCCCGGCCGTGGAGGACCCGGACGGATCCGCGGACGCCGACCCGGACGCGCCCGCGGACGCCGACTCCGAAGCGGACGCACTCGGGGACGCCGACCCGGACGACGACGCGCTCGCAGAGGGCGACGCGGAAGCCGACGGCGACGAACCCGTGCCGCCGCCCTCCTCCTCGCAGTCCACCTTGAACACCTTGTGCTTCGCGGCCCCCTTCTCGCCGTCGAAGTTCCAGAACAGCTTGTACTGGCCGTCGGGCAGCGTCATGTCCTGTGTACGACCATGACCGTCGCTGTCCAGGGTGATGGAACCGGTCTTGACCGTCTCACCCTTCTCGGCGTCGTTGTTCGCCCAGGCCTCGATGTGCCAGTCGACCTTCTGCAGGCCGTCGAAGTCGAAGGCGTCCAGATAGAACGTGCAGACCTTCGGTTCGTCGCGCTGATCGAACTCGTCGGTCGTCGACTCATGGGTCTTCACATCACCGTTGTCACCCTTCGGGGTGGCCTGGGCGGCGGAAGGGGCGGCGAACAGCGCCGCCACGGCGACAGCGGTCAGAACGCCGACGCGGTTGAGGGTACGCATGGGGCAATCCATCTTCGAGTGACGAAAGGGGAAGATGTGGAGGGTGCGGTCAGCATTCAGCCCCGCTGACCTCCGGTCAAGCACGAACCGGCAACGAACTCGCCCTCCACACCCGGAAGAACAGCGCCACCCTCAGAGAACCACCACAGCGACCCCCCTCAGACCGCCACGAGAACCACCACAGCGACCCCCCTCAGACCGCCACGAAAACCGCCGCAGCGACGCCACCCTCAGACCGCCACGAAAACCGCCGTCAGCAACGCCACCCCGGACCCGGCCAGCACCCACCCCAACCGCGTCCGCCCCAGCCCGCCGGCCACCACCACCGACGCCAGCAGCAGCGCCCCACCCATCGGCACCCACGAATACAGCACCCCGGCGGGACCCGACCGCACCACCTCGTCACTGTCCGGCTTCACCACCACCGAGTACGTCCGCCCCGCCCGCACCGCCACCGTCTTCTCGATCACCACACGCGCGCGTGCCGTCGACCCCGCCGACAACGGCGTGTACGGCCCCGTGCACACATTCCCACCACACCGGGTCACCTTGATCGTGCCCTGCTCGTGCCCCTTCGTCAGCATCACGTGCTGCGCGGTCCCCCACGACCCCCACACCCCCGCGATCAGGATGAGCACGGCCACCACACCCATCGCCGCCAGCCGGCCCCACCGCAGCGCGGTGACCGAGACCTGACGCGAGGCACCCCGGCGGGAGACCCCCCGACGGGAGCGCCGACGGGAGGAAGCGGCGGCTGTGGCAGGCATGGCGGGGATCATTCGCCATGCCCGAACCAGCCGTCAACCTCGACGGGGGACAAGTCGCCAGTTGTCCGCCCCTGTCCCGCCACCCGCCCCCGCCAACCCCGGGCCTCATGAGTTGTACGTGCTCTGCGCCCGCTCCAACCCCTCGATCACCAGACACTCCACCGCATCCGCCGCCCGGTCCACGAAGTAGTCCAACTCCTTGCGCTCCGCCGACGAGAAATCCTTCAGCACGAAATCCGCCACCTGCATCCGCCCCGGCGGCCGCCCGATCCCGAACCGCACCCGGTGATAGTCCGCACCGAACGCCTTCGTCATCGACTTCAACCCGTTGTGCCCGTTGTCCCCACCACCCAGCTTCAGCCGCAACACCCCGTAATCGATGTCGAGCTCGTCATGCACAGCGACGACATGGGCCGTCGGCACCTTGTAGAAGTCCCGCAGCGCGTTCACCGGACCACCCGACAGATTCATGTACGACATCGGCTTCGCCAGAACCACCCGCCGGTTCGCCGGCCCCGGCGGACCGATCCGCCCCTCGACGACCTGCGCCTGCGCCTTGCTCGCCCGCTTGAACCTCCCCCCGATCCGCTCGGCCAGCAGATCGGCCACCATGAACCCCACGTTGTGCCGGTTCATGGCGTACTCGGGGCCCGGATTGCCGAGGCCCACGATCAGCCAGGGGGCACTTGGGTCGGTCGTCACGTCCATGTCTCCTTGATACGCGCCAGCCGCTGCCCCCCACGGGAACAGCGGCTGACGATCGAACGACGACGGCGAGGACCAGACCTCGCGACGACGGCGAGAATCGGACCTCGCAACGAAAGGGAGGATCAGGCCTCGCGATGAAAGGCGAGGATCAGGCCTCGGCCGAAGCCTCTTCGCCCTGGGCGGCCTCCTCGCCCTCCGCGGCCTCCTCGACCTGCGCGGCCAGGACCTGCAGGACGACCGCGTCCTCCTCGACGGCCAGCGTGGTGCCGGCCGGCAGCGTGATGTCCTTCGCCAGGACGGAGGCACCCGCCTCCAGACCCTCGACGGACACGGTGACAGCCTCGGGGATGTGCGTCGCCTCGGCCTCCACCGGCAGCGCGTTCAGCACGTGCTCCAGCAGGTTGCCACCCGGCGCCAGCTCACCCTCGGTGTGAACCGGAACCTCGACCGTGACCTTCTCGCCCCGCTTGACCAGCAGCAGGTCGACGTGCTCCAGGAAGCCCTTCAGCGCGTCACGCTGCACGGCCTTCGGGATCGCCAGCTCGTTCGTCTTGCCGTCGATGTCCAGCGAGATCAGCACGTTCGGCGTACGCAGCGCCAGCAGCAGGTCGTGACCCGGCAGCGTCAGGTGCAGCGGCTCCGAACCGTGACCGTACAGAACACCCGGAACCTTGTTGTCACGGCGGATACGACGCGCGGCACCCTTGCCGAACTCGGTGCGCGTCTCGGCGGCGAGCTTCACCTCGGACATAACCATCACTCCTCGTAGGAATCGGAACGGACGTGGTCACCCGGCCACGAACGGCCTGCTACGAAGAGCGCGTCGATAACGGACCGCCGTACCCCAACACACGGGAACGGCCTCCCTCGCCGAGCAACCTGAACAGTCTACTCGGCGCGGGAGGCCGCACAAAAATCGACCTTGAGCGCCCCCTCCGGGGCGCGGGCGATCAACCCGAGGCGCTAACAGCCGCTCACTGCTCGTCGAACAGGCTCGTCACCGAACCGTCCTCGAACACCTCACGCACCGCACTTGCGATCGTCGGCGCGATCGACAGCACCGTGATCTTGTCCAACTCCAGCTCCGTCGGAGTCGGCAGCGTGTTCGTGAAGACGAACTCACTCACCTTCGAGTTCTTCAGACGGTCCGCAGCCGGCCCGGACAGCACACCGTGCGTCGCCGTCACGATCACGTCCTCCGCACCATGCGCGAACAACGCGTCCGCAGCCGCACAGATCGTGCCACCCGTGTCGATCATGTCGTCCACCAGGACACACACACGACCCTTGACCTCACCCACGACCTCGTGGACCGTCACCTGGTTCGCCACGTCCTTGTCACGCCGCTTGTGCACGATCGCCAGCGGCGCACCCAGCCGGTCACACCACCGGTCGGCCACACGCACACGGCCGGCGTCCGGCGACACCACCGTCAGCTTCTCCTTGTCGACCTTCGCGCCCACATAGTCCGCCAGCAACGGCAGAGCGAACAGGTGATCCACCGGACCGTCGAAGAAACCCTGAATCTGATCCGTGTGCAGATCCACCGTCAGGATCCGGTCCGCACCCGCCGTCTTCATCAGATCCGCGATCAGACGCGCCGAGATCGGCTCACGCCCACGGTGCTTCTTGTCCTGCCGCGCATAACCGTAGAACGGCACGATCACCGTGATCGAACGAGCCGACGCACGCTTCAACGCGTCGATCATGATCAACTGCTCCATGATCCACTTGTTGATCGGAGCCGTGTGGCTCTGGATCAGGAAGCAGTCCGCACCACGTGCCGACTCCTGGTAACGGACGTAGATCTCACCGTTGGCGAAGTCGAAGGCCTTGGTCGGGACGACCCCGACACCCAGCTGGTGGGCGACCTCCTCGGCAAGCTCGGGGTGGGCGCGGCCGGAGAAGAACATCATCTTCTTCTCGCCGGTCGTCTTGATCCCGGTCACAGCACTGTCTCCTCAGAGGTGTCTCAGCTGGATGTCGAGCGACCTCGACAACGCATCAGAGGTCGTCTCAGCTGGTAGGTGCGGGTGTGCACCTATCACGGTACGCCGTGTTCGACGCACTCGAATCCGGTCAGTCTTCGCCGCCACCCTGCGGAGAAGCCGCCTCGGCCGCCTTCGCCGCCGCACTGCCCGGACGCTTACGAGCCACCCAACCCTCGATATTCCGCTGCTGACCACGGGCCACAGCCAGCGAACCGGGCGGCACATCCTTCGTGATCACGGACCCCGCAGCGGTGTACGCGCCGTCCCCGATCGTGACAGGAGCCACAAACATGTTGTCCGAACCAGTACGGCAGTGCGACCCCACCGTCGTGTGGTGCTTGTCCTGCCCGTCATAGTTCACGAACACGCTCGCGGCACCGATGTTGCTGTACTCACCGATCGTCGCGTCACCCACGTACGACAGGTGCGGGATCTTCGTCCCCTCACCGATCGACGCGTTCTTCGTCTCCACATACGTACCGATCTTGCCCTTCGCCCCAAGACGCGTACCAGGACGAAGATAGGCATACGGCCCCACAGACGCGTTCTCACCGATGTGCGAACTGTAGGAAACCGTGTTGTCCACCCGAGCACCGGCACCGACCGTCGTGTCCTTCAGCCGGCAGTTCGGACCCACCTCCGCACCCTCACCGATACGCGTCGCCCCCTGCAACTGCGTCCCCGGATGGATCAGAGCGTCCTGCTCGAAGGACACCGTCACATCGACCCACGTCGTCGCCGGATCGATCACCGTCACACCCGCCAGCATCGCCGCCGTCAGAAGACGGTCGTTCAGGATCCGACGAGCCTCCGACAACTGCACACGGTTGTTGATACCCGCGATCTCCCGATGATCGGCCGCCACCGACGCACCCACACGATGACCCGCCTCACGCAGAATCCCGAGCACATCCGTCAGGTACTCCTCACCCTGACTGTTGTCCGTACGCACCTGCTTCAACGCCTCCGCGAGCAACTGCCCGTCGAACGCGAACACACCCGAGTTGATCTCACGGATCGCCCGCTGCGCCTCCGTCGCGTCCTTGTGCTCGACGATCGCGGTCACGGCACCCGAGGCCGCGTCCCGCACGATCCGCCCGTACCCGGTCGCATCCGGCACCTCGGCCGTCAGCACCGTCACAGCGTTGCCGTCCGCCCCATGGGTGGCGGCCAGCTGAGCGAGCGTCGCGCCCGTCAGGAGCGGAGTGTCACCACAGACGACGACCACCGTGCCGTCCACACCGCCACCGAGCTGCTCCAGACCCATCCGCACGGCGTGCCCGGTGCCGTTCTGCTCCGCCTGGATCGCGGTCCGCACGGCCGAGTCGATCTCGGCCAGATGCGCCGTGACCTTCTCCCGCGCGTGCCCGACCACCACGACCAGGTTCTCGGGGTCCAGCTCACGGGCGGCGGCCAGGACGTGACCGACGAGACTGCGGCCACAGATCTCGTGCAGAACCTTCGGTGTGGCCGACTTCATACGGGTGCCCTCACCCGCTGCGAGAACGACGACGGCTGCCGGGCGATTGGCGCTCACGGAGTTGCCCTTCGGCTGTGTAGGGGTGGGGACACCCGAAGGATACCGGGGCGTTTCTTGGGGGACATGGGAGTGGGCCCTGACGGGGAGGTCAGGGCCCAACAAGAGGCCGTGCGCAGTGGCTCCCCCGCAAGGATTCGAACCTTGTCCTGCTAGATCCAAAATCTAGTGTGCTGCCAGTTACACCACGGGGGAACGTGCGTCAGACCTTACCGGAGTCGCGTGGCTGCGCCAGCAGCGATTCCCCTCCACGAGCCCTCGATCCGTCGATACAACTCGGCACTCTGCCGCACGGTGAGTACGAGGCACCCGTGGTAGTCCTCGCCGGTGTTCTTGCGCACGGTTTTTGGGTTGTGCCGCTTAAGAGTTGTCTTGCCGAACGAGCTGCGACCGGACTGGACGACATCCGCCCAGTACGACTCAGCCGACTCCACATCGGCCGTCTCGTGGATCATCACGCGATATGTGACGTCCTCTCGTGTCACTTCGAGGAGGTCGAGCCAGGCTAGGAACAATCGGATCATGCTCGGGTCACTGTTGACGAAAGTGACCCGTTCGCGCCGGGCGTGAGGTTTGTCCTTGGTGCCCTCCGCCCAGTACAGGCCGACACCCAGGAGGAACAGCTCGCGATCGGACATCTCGCCGATCTCTGCGGAGGCTGCGGCCTTGGTCTGCTGTCGCGCCTGGTCTCGCACCATCAGCTCGTGTTCCCAGCGCCTGCGTGCCGCCAGCACTGCCTGTTCCTTCGGGTCGCGGCGCTCCGGCTTCGGTAGGTCTCGCACCCACAGTGAGACCGAACTCCTGGAGCAGCCGAGCTCCAGCTCGATCTGGTCGTATGTCCACCCCTGGAGTCGTAGTTCTCGCGCCTTCTCGCGCAGGTCGTCCTTCGCACGTGGCCGCTTCGTCCACTCAGGCGGCGGCTCCCCCTTCACCAGCTGGTTGAGGATGTCGTTGTTGAAGATCTTCAGTTCGTCGCGGATCTGCCGAAGGCTGTAGCCCGCCCGCCGCAGGGCGACCGCCTGTTCCCTGAGGCCCTCGAAGTCCGCGTACTTGCCATGGGAATGTGCCATGTGCATACCGTCCGGCCGGAATGGCAGGTTCCGGCCTCGAACGGCCCTGGTTCAGCAGTTCGAGGGATACCGGTGGGTTTCGGTGCTGTTCGGTTACGGAGTGTGGTGTGGCGCAGTCGTGGAAACTCGCCGGAAAAGCCGGGGCCTGTGCTCGTAGGCTGGGGGCATGACCACGACGGGGGAAGAGGACGCGACGGCTCGGGGAGGGCCGTTGTGGTGGAGCAGGCGCCGTAGTGCGGTGTTCGACTGGAGTCTGGCGGTGGTGTCCGCCGCGGAGTGTGCGCTGGAGGGTGTTCCGTTCGCGCGGGACGCGGGGATTCCGGTGCCGGCGGGGGTGGTTTTCGGGCTGCTCGCGGGGTCCGTGTTGCTGGTGCGGAGGCAGTGGCCCATCGCGGTGGTGTTGGTGGCGATCGCGATCACGCCTGCCCAGATGGGGTTCCTGATGGGCATCGTGGGGCTGTACACGCTGGCGGCGTCGGAGTTGCCTCGGCGGATCATCGGGTCGCTGGCGGGGATGCAGCTGGTGGGGACGTTGATCGTGACGTTCGTGCGGGTGCGGCAGGACATGGCGCGGGGGGATCTGACGCTGGGGGACTGGTTCGTTCCGTTCGCGTCGATCACGACGTCGCTGGGGCTGACGGCGCCGCCGTTGTTGCTGGGGTTGTACGTGGGGGCTCGGCGGCGGCTCATGGAGAGCCTGCGGGAGCGGGCGGACAGTCTGGAGCGGGAGCTTCAGTTGCTCGCGGAGCGGGCGGAGGAGCGGGCCGAGTGGGCGCGTAATGAGGAGCGGACGCGGATCGCGCGGGAGATGCATGACGTGGTCGCGCATCGGGTGAGTCTGATGGTGGTGCATGCGGCGGCGTTGCAGGCGGTTGCGCGCAAGGATCCGGAGAAGGCGGTGAAGAACGCCGCGCTGGTGGGGGACATGGGGCGGCAGGCGTTGACGGAGTTGCGGGAGATGCTGGGGGTGTTGCGCAGTGGTGAGGGGGAGCGGCGGGCGTCGGTGCCGGTGGCCGCGGCGGTGGCGGTGTCGCGGGTGGGGGAGGACGGTGAGGGGCCGTGTCTGTCGGAGTTGGAGGAGTTGGTCGGGCAGTCGGCGGCTGCGGGGATGGTCGTGGATCTGTCGGTCGAGGGCGACGTCCGGGTGTATGCGCCGGAGGTCGAGCAGACGGCGTACCGGGTGGTGCAGGAGGCGTTGACGAACGTGCACAAGCATGCGGCGGGGGCGAAGACGCATGTGCGGTTGGCGCATCGGGTGGCGGAGATCGCGATGCAGGTGGAGAACGAGCCGCCGCCGGAGGTGGGGTCGGCGTCGTCGGCACGGTTGCCGTCGGGGGGTAATGGGTTGGTGGGGATGAGGGAGCGGGTGGTGGGTTTGGGTGGGGTGTTTGTGTCGGGGCCGACGGAGGCGGGTGGTTTTCGGGTGTCGGCGGTGATTCCGGCGGCGTGAGGCCGTGGTGGGCGTGGGTGGTGGGTCAGCCGGCGGTGAGTCGGACGGGTTCGGTGCCGGAGACGAGGGCGCCGAGGGCGTGGTCGATGTCGGGGCCGAGGTACCAGTCGCCGGTGTGGTCGAGGGTGTAGACGCGGCCTTCGGCGTCGATGGCGAGGAGGGCGTGGGTGTCGGTTTCGGTGCCGAGGGGGGCGACGTCGGTGTCGAGGGCGCGGCCGAGGTCGGCGAGGGTGCGGGCGAGGTGGAGGCCGTGGAGGGGGTTGAGGTCGAGGGTGGCGGGGGCGACTTGGCGGCCGGGGCCGGTGGGGGTGATGTGCAGGCCGCCGAATTCGGCCCAGGCTTCGACGGCGGCGGGGAAGACGGCGTGGCGGTGGCCGGCGGGTGAGGTGTGTTCGCGGAGGGTGTCGGCCCAGATCTCGGCTTGTTTGATGTCCCAGCGTCCGGGTTGCCAGCCGGCGGTGCGCAGGGCGGCGTCGACGGGTACGGGGAAGCGCGTGGTGGAGGTGCGGTCGGGGTGCATGTGCTCTTCGTTCGTCGAGTTCGCGAGATGGTGTGGGGGTGGGCCGGTGCTCGGTGGGTTTGTCCTCAGTTGGGTGGTTTCTGAGGTCAGTCTTCGGGTGCTGTCGGGTCGACGATGCGGACGCCGAAGTGGGCGCTGAGGGCGGTGCAGGCGCGGCAGGGTGCGGCGAAGCTGCCGTGGAGGGGGTCGCCGTCCTCGCGGATGCGGCGGGCGGTGAGCTTCGCCTGTTTGAGTGCTTTGCGGGCTTCGCCGTTGGTCATGGGTTTGCGGGCGGCGCGTCTGCTGCGGGCGGCGTCGACGGCGGCGAGGTGGCGGGAGATGAGGAGTGCTTCGGCGCAGCGGCCGGTGAAGCGGTCGCGTTGGGCGCTGGTGAGGGTGTCGAGGAAGTCCTGGACGAGGGGGTGCAGGGTGGGGGGTTGGTCGCCGCGGGCGGCGGTGCCGGTGAGGGTGGCGCCGCGGACGGAGAGGGCGGCGGCGATGGTGGGGAGTATGCCGTCGCGGCGGTGGTGGAGGGTGGGGGCGTGGGGGGTGTCGTCGTGGCTCCAGCCGATGCGGGGGTCGCCGGAGTGGTTGGTGTGCGGTCCCGTTTGTGTGGCGTTCATGATCGTCTTTCCCCTCCCGTGCATCCCCCCGGAGGTCTCAGGGTGCCAAATGGCGAGGCCGGTGGGGAAGCTGGGGCGGTGTGACACGCCCGCTTCGGGGCGGGCTGTCACGGCGGGGTGACGGCTGGTCACGGAAGCGGAGGCCCGGTGACCGGTGTCGTCGTACCGCATAGGCTGTCGGCACCGCCTGGCGCGCGGTTGACGCGCGTTGGAGACCGTTGGAGACAGTCGTATACGGGGCGTGGTGGTCGGAACCGGAAGCGGGGCCGGCGCCGCGGTCCGTACAGAGTGCCGCAGGGGGCAACCGCCATGACGACAGGTCGGCTCGGGCAGCAAGCCGCGCCGCCGAACGCGGCCTATGCCGGGCAGGTCGTGCATTTCCCGGATCCGGTCCGGGCCGCGCGTCACCCGAGGGGGGTACGGGTCGACGAGCGTGGTTACCCCGACTTCTCGCCGTATGCGCGTGCGGCCGCGGAGATCGCGGAGCCGCCGGAGGGTTTCGGCGTGGACGAGTTGCGGCTGACGGACTATGTGTCGGCGAACGCGGCGTTGGCGGCGTCGGGCCATGAGTTGTGGGACACGGTGGCGAATGTGGCGACTCCGCATGGCTGGACGTGGCATCACGTGGTGGGTTCGCGGCGTCTGGAGCTGGTGCCGGTCGAGGTGAAGGCGTTGCTGCGGCATCACGGTGGTGTCGCGACGGCGGCGGTGGACCAGTCGAAGCGGGGGACGCGGCCGTTGCAGGAGACGCGTCCGGCGCATTTCGGGTTGCCGAAGTCGGGTGTGGCGGTGACGGAGCAGCAGGTGCAGGGGGTCGAGGAGGATCTCGGGTACCGGCTGCCGGGTGCGTACCGGTCGTTTCTGAAGGTGGCGGGTGGTTGCGCGCCGGTGGGTGCGGCGTTGGACGCGGAGTTGGGGCTGCTGGTGGATCAGCCGTTCTTCACGGTGCGGGACGAGGCGGCCGTCAATGACCTGGTGTACGTGAACAAGTGTCTGCGTGACCATCTGACGAAGGACTATCTCGGCGTCGGTTTCGTGCAGGGTGGTCTGCTGGCCGTGAAGGTGAAGGGTGACCGGATCGGTTCGGTGTGGTTCTGCGCGTACGACGACGCGCGGGACGTCGATCCGGCGTGGTCCCCGGCGGAGCGGACGGAGCGGCTGTTGCTGCCGTGCGGTGAGGACTTCGACGTGTTCCTGTCGCGGTTGGCGGGCCGGCCGCCGGAGTTGGAGACGGTGGCGAATCTGATGGTGGACGGCGGGTTCGCGCGGGCTGTTTCCGTGTCGTCCGTGGGCGTGGGGGAGTGATCGGGCGATGGTGACGTTCGCACAGGCGCAGGAGCGCGGGGAAGAGTGGATCAACGGGGACGTTCCGGCGTACCAGCATCGTGAGGTGCGGGTGCGGGAGTTCGGGCTGGGCTTCGTGGTGTGGGCCGAGGACCGTGCGGAGGGGCCGCGTTCGGACGGGGGTGCGCAGCGGCTGGTGCTCGCCCGTGACAGTGGTGAGGCCTCGCTGTGGCCGTCGTTGCCGGTGGGTGAGGTGATCCGCCGGTACGAGGAGGAGTACGGGCGTCCGGACGGCGAGGCCGCGCAGTCCGCGCCGGCGCCTGCGGCCCGGGTGGATCTGAATCAGACGTCGTTCTTGCTGTCGCCGCCGGAGTGGTTGCAGGAGGCGGCGGACAAGTTGGGGATCGGGGAGCAGCGGGGGGCGGATTCTTCCGGGGGCGCGGATTCCGCTGGGCGTGTGGGGGCGGGGGCGTCCGCGGGGTCGGGGCCGGGTTCGGCCGCGGGTTCGTCTGTCGGTTCGGGTTCGGCCGGGGGTGGGGCCGCGGGTACGGGTGTTGGTGCGGGTGCGGGCTCGGGTGTGGCCGGGGGGCGGTCGGTCGGTGGGGCGGCTGGTTCCGGTGGGGTTGTGACGCCCGATCCGTCGTTGCCTCAGACGCAGGCGGGGGTGCCGGTGGACGCGAGTTCCGGGGCGGCTGCCACGCCTGTCGGGGCGACGCCGTGGACGGGCACGGACACCAACGCCGATGTCGGCGAGGATCGTTCGGTTCCTCTTCCCGCGACCGTGTTCGCGCCGCCGCTGAGCGGTTCCGACGACGACGCGGGGCCTTCCGCCCTGCCCGACGCCCAGACGGCGCTCATGGCGGGCGGCAGCCAGCTCCCGCCGACGGCGGTCGCACCGGCGCTCGACGACCCGAACGCGCCGGGTGGTGCGCCCGGTGCGCGGGGCGCGGGCGTGCCGTCCGCGCCGGGGAACACGCCCCCTCCGCCGCCCGGCCCGGGCGCGCCCTCGTACGGCTACCCGCAGGGCCCGGGTGCGCCTGGCGGCTTCCAGGGCAGCACGCCGCCGCCTCCGCCGGGTGCGCAGTCCTACGGGTATCCGCAGGGGCCTGGTGCTCCCGGTGGTCCGGGGACTCCGCCTCCTCGCGGGCCGCAGGGGGCGCCGCCTCCGCCGCCGCCCGGGGGGCAGTCGTACGGGTATCCGCAGGGGCCCGGTGCCCCGGGTGGGCCCGGGACTCCGGCTCCTGGTGCGCCGGGGGCGGGCGTGCCGCAGGCTCCGGGCGCCCCGGTTGTGTCGGGTGCGCCGGGCGCATCCGGTGTTCCAAGCGCTCCCGAGCGGCCGCTCGCGCCGAACGCCGGTGACATCGCCGATGCCGCGACCAGCAAGGCGGCGCCGCCTCCGCGTCGTGGGCGCGGTGGCGGGGCGACTCCGCCGCCCCCGCCGGGTGCGCCGGGTACACCGGGCGCGCGGCCCGGCAACACGCCGCCGCCTCCGCCCTCCTCCGGCCCGGGTGCGCCCGGTGCCCCGGCGGGCGGGTACGTGCCGACGCAACTCGTGTCGGCGCTCGGTCCTGACGTGCCGGGCGCGCCGGGTGCTCCTGGCGCGCCGGGTGCGTCGAATGCGCCGGGCGCGCCGGGTGTCCCGGGCGCCCCGGGTGTGCCGAACGCGCCCTCCGCGCCGAACGCGCCCTCCGCGCCGAACGCGCCCGGAGGCCAGCCGCCGGGTGGGGTTCACCATGCCGCCACGATGTTGGCCGACCCCGGACGGATGGGCGCGGGGAGCGGCGTGCCGCAGCCTCCGGGCGCCCCGGGTGCGCCGAACACGCCTGGCGCGCCCGTCGCTCCGGGCGCCCCCGGCGCACCGGGCCCTTCGGGTACTCCTCACACCCCGGGTGCGCCCGGCGCATCCCAGCCGCCGAGCGCCCCGGGTGCGCCTGGTGCCCCGGGTGTGCACGGCTCTCCCGGTGGGGGGCAAGGGGCCGTTCACCGCGCGGAGACGATGCTGGCGGGGCCCCCGTCGGGTGGCCCCGGCGCGCCCCCGCCGCCTCACGCCCCCGGCGTCCCTGGTGTTCCGGGTGCCCCCGGGATGCCTCCGGGCGCTCCGCAGCCGATGTCGTCGGGGGCGATGCCGCCGCCGGGTGCGCCGGTGCCGGGGCAGCCGCCGGCGTACGGGTATCCGCAGCAGGGGCAGCCGACGGTCGGTCCGGGTTATCAGGCCGTGCTGCGCTACCGCGCGCAGGACGGGTCGGAGCAGCAGCTGATCCGGCGTTCGGCGCCGGGGACGCCGCATCCGGAGTGGCAGATCTTCCACGAGCTGCGGGCGATGAACGTGCCGCCGGACCAGGTGCTGGAGCTGCACACGGAGTTGGAGTCGTGCGAGCTGCCGGGCGCGTACTGCGCGCGGATGATCCGGGAGCAGTGGCCGCAGGCGCGGATCACGAGCATCGCGCCGTACGGGACGGATCACGCGAGCCGGCAGCAGGGGATGCAGCAGCTGCTGGCGCACCAGGGCGAGTTGCATCAGGTGGCCGACGGTCCCGCGCGTCCCGCGCCGGTGCGTGCGCCGTTGCCGCCGGTGCAGGCGGCGCCGCCGGTTCCGCCGGAGGCGATCGCGCAGGAGCTGGGCGCGGCGTTCGGGCCGGGCGTGTTCCGGTTCGAGCAGGCGGCGGTGTCCCGGCAGGGTGTGCCGCCGGTCGTGGCGCACACGCTGGTGGTGGCGGGTCTGCCGATGGACATGGGGCCGTTCTTCTGGGCGCAGGCCCAGCCGGGGCGGCCGGTGCCGACGCTGGCGGAGCTGGCGGCCGAGCGGGGTGTGCAGCCGGCGGCGGACGCGGGTTCGTACCTCGTCATGGGCAGTGACTTCGGCAAGGCGATCTGTGTGCAGTACGGGACGGCGAACATCGTCGCGGTGCCCGTGGAGGCGGGGCCGGGCGGGGTGTCCGCGCCGCCGCAGTTCGTGAACACCGGGCTGCCGGAGTTCGCGCGCTGTCTGGCGCTGCTCGGGCGGATGTGGCGGCTGCGGTTCGGCCTGAACCAGGAGCAGGCGGGCCGCTGGACCGTCGACTTCCAGGCTCAGCTGGCCTCGCTCGACCCGGCGGCGCTCGGTTCGCCGGACAGCTGGTGGTCGGTGCTGCTGGAGCAGATGTGGGACGGGTTGCTGTGAGGCGTACGCCCCGTTGACACCCTGTGTGTCGAGGGCCGGGCCCG